>JAQXNP010000060.1 GCA_029098065.1 Clostridiales bacterium
ATTCCGCCCATCTTGGAGGACATGGACCGGAAGAGGAGCATCATCAGACCCACCATCAGCAGGGTGGGCAGGATATAGGCCGCCAGGAAGGAGACAATGGGGGAGAGGGGCTCCACATACTCCGGGCCGTACTGATGAACATCATGCTCCTCCAGCAGCTCAATCAGTCCGGCGTCGTTGAGGGGAGCGCAGATATAGGTGACCTCCTCTGTGCCGATGGGGGGCAGGTTCTCCTGGCCGGGCGCAGAGAGGGTGCCGCTCGGTTCCTGATCCGGCGAGGCGTATTGACCGGACTCGTCGATTTTAGGATAGATGACAAATTTGTCATTGGACATGACCACCGAAGCCACCTTGTCATCCATGACCATCTGGCGGAACTCTCCGTAGGAGATCTCCTGGGTGTTGGCCTTCTGGGCCAGAGAGGTGGCGTAATTGATGAAAATGGTGATGGCGAGAGCCCAAAGTACAATGGACAGAAGCGCCATAGTGCTTTTGGGATTTTTCTTCGGGCTGTTGGGATTGTTGTTCGGACGATCTTGTTTGGGCATTCAAAAGCCCCCTTTATTCTTGAAATTCAGCCTCCATCATAGCATACCGGCAGAAAAAATACAAGGAAGGAGGTGGTAAACTTTCTGTGAATGGGGAAGGCGGAACGGTCCGGGGCCCGGGGGATCAGGCGCAAACTTTCCCTTTTTCTTTGCCGCCGGATATGCTATACTGAATGCACTACGCAGGAAAAGGAAGGCGGGAGCGGAATGGCGGACAAACGCAGGGATTGGAAAACGCGGCAGGAGGATTCCGACGGAATCATCGAGGGCCGCAACGCGGTCACGGAGGCCCTCCGGGCGGGCACGCCCATCGACAAGGTTTATATCGCCCGGGGGGAGACCGACTCTGCTCTGGGCCACATCGCCGCCGCCGCCAGGGACAGAGGCATTGCCGTGGTGGACTGCGACCGGCGGAAGCTGGACGGCATGAGCGTCACCCACTCCCATCAGGGGGTCATCGCCGTGGCCGCTGTCCGGGAGTACGCCAGCGTGGACGACATCCTGAACGCCGCCCGGGAAAAGGGAGAGCCCCCCCTTATTGTGGTGTGTGATGAGCTCTCCGACCCCCACAACCTGGGGGCGGTGATCCGCACCGCCGAGTGTGCCGGCGCCCACGGGGTCATCATCCCCAAGCGGCGTTCCGCCGGCCTCACCGCTGTGGTGGCCAAGACCTCCGCCGGGGCGGTGAGCTATGTGCCGGTGGCCCGGGTGGCCAACCTCACTGCCTGCCTCAAGGAGCTGAAGGACGAGGGAGTCTGGGTCTTCGGCACCGCCGCAGACGGCGATCAGCTCCTCTATGACGCCGACCTGAAGGGCCCGGCGGCCATCGTGATCGGCTCGGAGGGAGACGGCATGAGCCGTCTGGTGGCGGAAAACTGCGATTTCAAGGTGCGTATTCCCATGAAGGGGAAGCTCAACTCCCTCAACGCTTCGGCGGCGGCCGCCATCCTGCTCTATGAGGCGGTCCGGCAGCGGCTGGAGTGAGGGGACATCCCATTTTATCAACTCAGGCGGGTGATCACATGGCCGGGGATCGGGACGATGAACTGAATGAAGGCGGTTACTCCCTGGAGGAGATCCTGGCTGAATTTGGCTCTCATGGCAGGGCGGAGGAGGAGAAGCCGACGGAGCCGCCGGAGGAAAAGAAGTCCGTCCGACCGGAGGAGGCCCCGCCTCCGCCGGAACAGGAGGGTCCCGCGCCTGACTGGCGGGAGGACACCATTCCGTTTCCCATCCAGCCCAGACAGCCGGAGACGCCCCCGGCGGGAGGAAGGCCGGGAACCGTTACCGCCTTCCCCGGCGCCGGGGAACAGCCGGCCGGGCAGAAGAGGCCTGACGCTTCCCGGGAAGAGGAGAAGGAGGATCCGGACGCCACCAAGGTGCTGGAATTCCGTCCGCCCCAGCCGGAAAACCCGGTGGTGGCGGGGCTGGACCGTCTGCGCCGGAAGGCGGATGATTTTGCCGAGCACATGTATGAGGAAGAGGGAGCGGAAGATTCGGAATCCGTCCGCCGGGCGGAGGAGTACATCCCCGGCGTCGATGAAGAAGAGGAGGCCCCCGTTCGGGAGCGGAAGCCCCGCAGGGCCCTTCCCCCCGCCCCCGATCTGCCCGCGGCGGAACTGGCCAAGCGGTATGGCCGGGGGCTCAAGTCCCTGCGGACCCGCCGGGTTCTGGTGTTCCTGCTCTTCCTGCTGGCCCTCTACCTGACGCTGGCGGAACACCTGCCCCTTCCCATTCTGGATCCCCTGGCCCGGAGCGCCGGCCTGCGGTGTTACGCCCTGGGGGCCATTCAGGCCGCGGCGATGCTTGCCGGGGCGGACGCAATTCTGAGGGGATTGATCCGGCCTTTTCAGTTCCGGATGGGCATGGACAGCCTGATCGCCCTGTCCAACGCGGCGGTGCTGGCGGATGCGTTTACCCTGCCAGTCCTGTCCGGCGGTGAGATCGGGCGGCAGCCCTACTGCGCCGTGGCGGTGCTGGGCCTCTTCTGCGTGATGGAGGGGGATCTCCGCAAACGCCGGGGCCAGCGGCAGGCGTGCAGGACGGCGGCCTCCGCCTCGGAGCCCTATCTGGTCACCCGGGATGAGGGGAAATGGAACGGCCGGGACACCTACGCGAAGTGGTCCGGCCAGCCGGCGGGCTTCGGCAGCCAGATCCAGGGGGAGGACGGGGCCGAGCGCATTTACCGGGTGGCGGCGCCGCTGCTGCTGCTGGCCTGCGTGCTTTTTTCCGTGATTTCCTCCCTGGGCCGCAGCCGCCCGCAGGATCTGCTCTGGTGCCTGGCGGCCACCCTGACCGCCGCCGCCTCCCTGTCGGCCACCCTGTGCTTCGGCCTGCCCTGGCAGAAGCTCTCCGGCCGGCTGGCCAAATCCGGGGCCGCCCTGGCGGGGTGGGAGGGGATCACCAACACCACCGGGACGTCCAATCTGCTGCTCTATGACACGGACCTTTTTCCGCCCGGGGCGGTCAAGCTCAACGGCATCAAGATCTTTGGGGATTTCTCCGCCGACAAGGTGGTGGGAGATACCGCCACCGTCATCCGGGACGCGGGCAGCGGTCTGGAAAAAGTGTTTTACGAGCTCCTCCGGGCTCAGGGGACCGTCTACCGCCGGGGGGAGAGGCTTACCGCCTACGAGGGCGGCGGCCTGGGGGAGACCATCCGGGGAGAGCAGGTGCTGGTGGGCTCCGCCTCCTTCATGGCGCTTATGGAGGTGGCCCTGCCCCCGGGACTCAACATCAAAAACGCGGTCTTCTGCGCCATCAACGGGGAACTGGCGGGCATCTTCGCCCTGAATTATCACCTGTCCGGAGCAGTGCCACCGGCGCTGGACTCCCTGATCCGCAACCGGATCACTCCCGTGCTGGCCACCCGGGACTTCAATCTCATTCCCAACATGCTCCAGCAGCGCTTCAAGCTCCCCGCGGACCGGATGGAATTCCCGCCCGTGGAGCGCCGCCGGGAGCTGTCCGACCCGGATCAGGAGCACTCCGACACCCTGACCGCCGTCCTGTGCCGGGAGGGTATCAGCCCTTACGCCGAAGCGGTGGTGGGGGGCAAGCGGCTGCGCACGGCGGTCCGGCTGTCGGCGGTGCTGGCTTGTATCGGCTCCGCGGTGGGGGTGGTGCTGGCCTTCTACCTCACCTTTGTGGCGGCCTACGCCTCCCTGACGCCGGTGAATCTGCTGATCTTCCTGGTCATGTGGCTGGTTCCCACGCCCCTCATCTCGGGGTGGGTGGACCGATACTGAAGGAGAGAAGAAGCAGCTGCGGGTGTTCTCCCTGCGGACCATCCGGATAGGCGCGCCGGCCGGATATGCCGCCGGGGTGCGGCTTCCGGGGGTGGCAAAGATCCCGGACCCGCCGGAAAACCGCTGATCTGACGATTCAAAATGAGCGGCTCCGCCCGGAAGGCGGAGCCGCTCATTCTGTTTTCAGTGAAAGCAGGGGGCAAATACTCCCGCTTCAGTCCTCTTTGCTCCGCCCCTCTTCGGGCAGGACCACCACCCGGATCTCCAGCACCCGCCGGTGGTCCACCCGGGTCACCGTCACGTCCAGCCCGTCGGACTGGAAGTGGTCCCCCTCCTCGGGGACCCGGCCGATCTGTTCCATGACCCAGCCGGACACGGTGTTGGCCTCGCACTCCCCCTTCAGGGCGAAGAGATCGTACAGGTCGGTGAGGGCGGCGTTGCAGGAGATGAGGTAGCTGCCGTCGGGCTGTTTCCTGAACTCTTCAATGACCTCGTCGTGCTCATCCCAGATCTCACCCACCAGTTCCTCCACAATATCCTCCAGGGTGCACAGCCCCTCGGTGCCGCCGTATTCGTCCACCACGACCACCATGTGGGCTTTCTTTTTCTGCAGGATGCGCAGCAGGTCGGAGATCGTGGTGTTTCCGGTGGTATAGAGGATGGGGGCCGTGATGGCGGACAGATCGCTCTGGCCGTGATACCGGGCGGCGTGAAAGTCCTTCTCGTGGATGACGCCCACAATGTCGTCGATGTCCTCGTGGTAGACGGGCAGGCGGGAGTAGCCGCTCTCGGCAAAGACCCGGGCCACCTCCTCCATGGAGTCGGTGTCCTCCACTGCGGCGATATCCACCCGGGGGGTCAGGATCTCCTGCACCTCCATGTCGCCGAATTCGATGGCGGAACGGATGAGCTCACTCTCGTGCCGGTCCAGACCGCCCTCGCTCTCGGCCTGATCCACCATGGTCACCAGCTCCTCTTCGGTGATGCCTTCGTCGTCCTGGGCCCGGAAAGCCCTGGAGAGGAGCCGCTTCAGCTGGGAGAAGAGCCAGGCCAGCGGAGAGAAAAGCACCATGAGAAGCCGCATGATGGGGGTGGAGAACATGGCGAAGGACTCGGAGCGCTCCTTGGCCAGACTCTTGGGGGAGACCTCCCCGAAAATGAGGATCACCACGGTGAGAACAACGGTGGACACCGTGGGGCCGTAGGCGCCCAGCAGCTTGAGGAACAGAGCGGTGGAGACGGTGGTGGCGGTGATGTTCACCACGTTGTTGCCGATGAGGATGGTGGTGAGCAGCTTGTCATAGTCCTCGGCCAGGGCCAGCGTCTGAGCGGCCCGGACGCTGCCGCCGTCGGCCTTGGCCTTCAGCCGCACCCGGTTCAGGGAGGTGAAGGCGGTCTCGGTGGCGGAGAAAAAGGCGCTGAAGGCCACCAGAATGATGATGGCGAAGATCATGGCGATACTGGAACTGTCCATAAAGGGCAAATCACGCTCCGTTTCAAAATCAAAGAGTCAGATGGAAAAAACAGCGCAAAAGGACAGTCCTACTCTCTCCAGTAAGACTGTCCCGATTGTGGGTCTCTTATGTAATTGGGACTGGGCGGGGGTTCGTCCACAGAGGCTCACCGATCCTTTTCGCATCGAAAGTTAGCTGTACTATATCATAAGATGGGAGGAAATGCAAGGGGAGAAATGGAGGGGCGGCCCGTCAGGGCCGCCCCGTGTTTTGGGAAAAGCTCAGAGAGCCGAACACAGCATCCACTCATAGGCGAGGCCGAAGACGGCCAGGACGATGGAGCCTGCCGCCAGGGCGGCGGCGTAGCGGACAGCCGCCTTCGCCCGGGCCGGGTCGTCCGGATACCGGCGGAAGAGGAGAAAGGGGTCCGCAAGGTACAGACACCAGAGGGCAATCAGGGTGTACATCAGATACTGGTACATCGCGGTGCCCTGAGAAAAATCCATGTGGAAACCGAGGGCTTTCGCCAGCCCGCCGATGCCGAACAGACAGACCAGCCGCAGGACGCGCAGGGGCTTTTTTCGCCGCTCGGGTCCCAGAGTCAGGTTCAGCGCGAGGGTGCCTAGAATCAGGAGGAGCCAGGAGGCGGCGCAAATAAGAAGATAGGGGCTCTCAAACAGAAGCACGGCGGATCCTCCTTTTCAGATTGACAAAAAGTAACTTATTCCCAATGCTCATGCTCATCAATACATGCCAATTTTGTCTGTGCTAAATCGTTGTAGTATTTGTCAATATATTTGTAGGCCCAATAGTGCTCTTCATAGTAAGTGGCGCGAGTATTGCTGACAGCTTTACTTTTTGGGGCATTAACTGCATTATCAATAATATCTATGGCGGCGGAAAGCATATCTCCGAAAGGAGTGGGCATGGCGTTTTCAAGAAGTGTTAACAGTACACTCACTGACAAATTTTTAATATAGTCCTCAGCTTCAATATTAGTCGTGCGTGTATTGCTATAAATCCACACTGTGCCCGCATTAGCCGAAAGTGTTTCAACCGCAGGAAGAGGAACTGCAGACGTTGTTTCTGTAACGGTAATGGTAACTCTTTTTCCGTTTAATAAAATGATGCCACTTTGGTTGTCGATAGATAGCGTATCGTGGATGTCACCTTCATAGATATCAAAAAAATGTACACCGTTTTCACCAATTGTTTCAATAATTTTGGCCTGAACAGAGTTCGGCAAAGTGTAAGTTAAAACATTTTTGCTAAGACTAACATTTTTAGCCAGTGAATCTTTTTTCAAAGAAGAGGCCATAGCCGAAACCATAGAGGCAGAATCATTTTCTTCCGTCTCCGCCGCAAACGCCGGAGCACCTAGCCCGACACACAAGGCCAATGCCAAAAACAAACTTATCAGTCTCTTTTTCATTATGATACCCCTTTCTATATGTCTTGTAAAGAGAATATTGGAGATTTCTTACTGCCTGATCTGCTGCATGGGTCTCACCTCATTCTATGCTATGAAAAGAACATAACATATTACAAATTATTTGTCAATAAAAGAATATATATATTGAAATTAAATTTTCAAAGTTTGATATTGAAAAGTGGGAGGAAACTTGGTATAATAAATTTGTCGATCGACAGAACGCAGATTGGTACAAGGAAACGTGGCCATGCCGAATCCAAAAAGCGGGTCCTCCCTGGGAATGGAGGACAACCTGAAAAAAGCTGTAACCGAGATGCTGGTCCTCACCCTGCTGCGGGGGGAGGATATGTTTGCTGGGCAAATTACGGAGGCATTGGAAGAGCGGTCAGGGGGCACTCTGAATATCGTGTTCCCCTACGCGGTGCTGTACCGGCTCATCAGCTTCGGCTACATCGTGGAGGCATACAAAAAGATCGCCCCGGACGGCCGGCGGCGGCAGTATTATCAGATTACCGAGGCCGGCCGGTGCCACGCGGCCGAACTCACCGAACTCTACCACCGCTTCAGCGGCGGGGTGGAGCGTGTGCTGGAAGGGGGAGAGGACCATGGAGGATAAGGCGGTGCGGCGGTATCTCGTCCGTCTCCGGCGGGCCCTGGTCTGCCCCTCCGGCGCCCGGGCGCGGTTCCTCTCCCGGGGGAAAGAGCTGCTGGAGCGTTTCGCGGAGGAGAACCCGGAGGCCCGGTATGACGACCTGACGGAGGCCTTCGGCCAGCCGGAAGAGCTGGCCGAAGGGATGCTGGAGCAGCTGGACCCGGCGGAGATGGAGCGGGCCCGCCGCCGGCGGACATACATACGACGGGGCGGGTGGCCGCACTGGTGGTCATCCTGGTTCTGATTTCGGCGTTTTGGTATTCCCAATACAAGAAATCCCAGAGCTGGAATGAAAATGCGATCGTGGTTATAGAGCCCGCGAGGCCGATGACGGATGAAGAACTGGAACAATTTTTGGAGGAACAAGGAATCAATCCGTAGGGAGGTTCATCATGAAAGTAAAACGTTTTCCCGCGATACTGTGTTTGATGATGCTTGTGACAACTTTTCTGACCCCTGCTCTTGCGGCGGAACCTGAGGAGAATGTAGTTGATTTGGGAGACGACTTTTATATGATTGAGACCGTCACGTAATATACTGTTACCCGTTCTGGAAATATTGTTGGCGGAGAGAAAACCGGCAAAGTCTATCAGGGATCCACTTTGGTTGGTACAGCAACGCTGACTGCCGCATTTGATATTTCAGGTTCTACAGCCAAAGCCGTAAGTGCCAGTATCACCGGCACGGGCAGTAATGGCTGGACATATGACCGAGGCTCCACCGGCCGTTCGGGCAATAAGGCCACTGGCACGGCTTATTTCAAGAACGGGAGCGCAGAAAAAAGTGTGACGATCACCCTCGCCTGTTCCCCCGACGGCACCCTTTCCTGAGTTCGTTCCGCCCCCTGTCCCCCGGGACAGGGGGCTTTTTTGCCGCTTCCCTTCTGTGAAAAAATGAAAGAAAAGGCAGGAACGGGGCCGCTTTTACACTGCAATTTGGTAAATCAACTACTTGCGTGATGAAAAAGAGGGGTTTATAATAAGGGACAATCATGTTGCCGCAAGGAGGCCGAGCACAATGGAATTCCCAATCACCCGCGCGAACACGCTGAAGCCGAAGCCCGATCCCAAGACGCTGGTATTTGGCCGGAGCTTCACTGACCATATGTTCCTGATGAATTACGAGACCGGAAAGGGCTGGTATGATGGCCGCATCGTACCCTATGGGCCCATTTCCCTGGAGCCCTGCGCCATGGTGCTCCACTACGCCCAGGAGGTCTTTGAGGGCATGAAAGCCTACCGTACCCCCGACGGCGGGGTACAGCTCTTCCGCCCCTATGAGAACGCCCGCCGGTTCAGAAGTTCCTGCGAGCGGCTGTGCATCCCTCCCATAGACGAGGAACTCTTTGTGGAGGCCGTCAAGGAGCTGGTGAAGGTGGAGGCCGACTGGGTGCCCAGTGAGCCGGGCACTTCCCTCTACATCCGGCCCTTTGTCATCGCCACCGATCCCACTCTGGGAGTTCACGCTTCCCACACCTATCTCTTCGCGATCATCCTCTGCCCCGTGGGCGCCTACTACGCCGAGGGCATCAACCCGGTGAAGATCTACGTGGAGGACGAGGATGTCCGGGCCGTCCGGGGCGGCACCGGCTTCACCAAGTGCGGCGGCAACTACGCCGCCTCCATCCGGGCCGGCGAGCGGGCCGAGGAGAAGGGCTATTCCCAGGTCCTCTGGCTGGACGGCGTGGAGCGCAAGTACATTGAAGAAGTGGGCTCCATGAACGTCATGTTCCAGGTGAACGGCACGGTCATCACCCCCAAGCTCACCGGTTCCGTGCTGCCCGGCATCACCCGCAAGTCCTGCGTGGAGCTCATCCAGAGCTGGGGCATCCCGGTGGAGGAGCGGCTCATCACCGCCCAGGAGCTCTTCGACGCCGCTGAGGCCGGCAAGCTGGACGAGGCCTGGGGCACCGGCACCGCCGCCGTGGTCTCTCCCATCGGCGAGATGACCTGGGAGGGCAAGAGCATCGAGGTCTGCGGCGGCAGGATCGGCGCGCTGACCCAGAAGCTGTATGACACCCTCACCGGCATCCAGTGGGGTACCCTGCCCGATCCCCACGGCTGGACCGTGAAGGTCTGCTGAGAGCGTCGCACATCCCGAGCGCCCGGAGGCACGCGCCCCCGGGCGCTTTTTTGCCTGCCCGCGGGAGCCGCCCGGGAATTCTTCTCTCTGGCGGCCTCTTGACATTTTTCCCGCCCGGTGATACACTACCCCTGTTCAAAATGGCAGAGACGGAGACCGACCCGAGAAGCGGCGGACAGAGAGGAACGCATCTGGTGGAAGCGTTCTGCGCGCGCGGCGGCGAGACCGCTCCTGAGCCGCCCGTGAGACAAACGGGCCGGGCCCTCCCGTTACAGAGGTCACGAGCGACGGCCCCTGGGGCCGTAAGCAGGGTGGAACCGTGGGACCGATCGTCTCACCCCTGAATCTTCATCAGGGGTGAGGCTTTTTTGTTTCTTGCCCTAACAGACGCAAGGAGGAATTTCAAATGGCAGAGGAAAACAATCAGTACACGTTTGAGAATGAGACTTACCGGAAGACCTATTGGCATACCTGCTCCCACATCCTGGCCCCGGCGGTGAAGCGCCTGTATCCCGAGGTCAAGCTGGCCATCGGCCCCTCCATCGACGAGGGCTTTTATTACGACATGGACTCCCCCTTCCCCTTCACCCCCGAGATCCTGGAGAAGATCGAGGCGGAAATGCGGAAGATCTGCAAGGAGAAGCTGAAGCTGGAGCGCTTTGAACTGCCCCGGGCCGAGGCGCGGAAGTTCATGGAGGACAAGGACGAACCCTATAAGGGGGAGCTCATCGACGACCTCCCCGAGGACGCCGTCATCTCCTTCTCCAAGCAGGGCGAGTTCACCGATCTGTGCGCCGGTCCCCACCTGGACTCCACCGGCCGGGTGAAGGGCAACGGCATCAAGCTCACCGCCTGCAACGCCGCCTATTGGCGGGGCGACTCCAACCGGCAGACTCTCCAGCGGATCTACGGCATCGCCTTCCCCAAGAAGGAGGAGCTGGACGCCTACCTCCAGCGCATTGAGGAGGCCAAGAAGCGGGACCACCGGAAGCTGGGCAAGGAGCTGGGACTGTTCATGCTCCGGGACGAGGGCCCCGGCTTCCCCTTCTTCCTGCCCAAGGGCATGGTGCTGAAAAACACCCTCATCGACTACTGGCGGCAGGTCCACAAGAAGTACGGCTATGTGGAGATCTCCACCCCCATGATCCTGAACCGGAAGCTGTGGGAGCGCTCCGGCCACTGGGATCACTATAAGGAGAACATGTACACCACCGTCATCGACGAAGAGGACTACGCCATCAAGCCCATGAACTGCCCCGGCGGCATGCTGGTTTACGCCAGTGAGCCCCACTCCTACCGGGATCTGCCCCTGCGGGTGGGCGAGCTGGGCCTGGTTCACCGCCACGAGCTGTCCGGCGCGCTCCACGGCCTGTTCCGGGTGCGCTGCTTCACCCAGGACGACGCCCACGTTTTCATGACCCGGGAGCAGATGAAGGATGTAATCCAGGAGACCGTCCGCCTCTTCGACGAGGTGTATTCCGTCTTTGGCCTGAGCTACCAGATCGAACTGTCCACCATGCCCGAGGATCACATCGGCACCGTGGAGGAGTGGGAGCGCAACCAGGACATCCTGAAAAACGCCATTACCGATATGGGTAAGGACTTCGTGATTAATGAGGGCGACGGCGCCTTCTACGGCCCCAAACTGGACTTCCATCTGGCCGACTCTCTGGGCCGGACCTGGCAGTGCGGCACCATCCAGCTGGACTCCCAGCTGCCCGAGCGGTTTGAGCTGGAGTACACCGGCGAGGACGGCCAGAAGCACCGCCCCGTCATGATCCACCGGGTGGTGCTGGGCTCCATCGAGCGGTTCATCGGCGTCATCACCGAGCATTTCGCCGGCGCCTTCCCCGCCTGGCTGGCCCCCGTGCAGGTGAAGATCCTCACCGTCACCGACCGGGCCGACAGCTACGCCGCCCAGGCCGCCGCCGCGCTGGACGCCGCCGGCTTCCGGGTGGAGACCGATACCCGCAACGAGAAGATCGGTAAGAAGATCCGGGAGGCCCAGCTCATGAAGATCCCCTATATGCTGGTGGTGGGCGACCGGGATATCGAGAATCAGACGGTCTCTGTCCGCCACCGCTCCGGCGAGGACAAGGGCGCCATGAGCCTGGATGCCTTTACCGCTCTGCTGAAGGCGGAAGTGGACAGCAAGGAGATCAAATAACATCCAGACGGCGGGATTCTCTCCGGCCCGTTTAGCTGGAGAGACATAGTATCAAGCGGCGCGAAGGAGCGGCCCTTGTCTTCCGACGGGAACACAGGGGCCGCTTTTCCTGCCCGGGACCGAAGAGCAGACGATCCGATACAGAGAGAAATGAGGGTTCGAATATGCTGTCCAATCTGATCGTGGTGGCGGAGCAGGTGGGTGTCCTGTTCCTGCTGATGGGCGTGGGCTTTGTCATGGGCAAACTGGGGCTGGTGGATCAGCGAACCACCGGGCAGATGAGCACGCTGCTGCTCTATGTGATCTCCCCCTGCCTGCTGGTGGACGCCCTCCAGAGACCGTTCACAGCGGAATTGCTGAGGGCCATGGGCCTGGGCTGCGCCCTGCTGGTGTTGCAGTATGCCGCCCTTATTGTCATCAGCCAGATGACCTTCCGGAAGGCGCCCCGGGAGACCAGCGCCGTCCTGAGGTACGCCCAGGTGTACTCCAACAATATTTTTATGGGCCTGCCGCTGGTTCAGGCGGCGCTGGGGGACGCGGCCGCCATTTTCGTGGTGCCCTCCATGGTGGGGTCCGCGGTTTTCCAGTGGACCCACGGCGTGGCTCTGATGGGGAGCAAAATCTCTCCCAAAAAGGTGATCCTCAACCCGGGGATTCTGGGCATCATCGCGGGAATGGTGTTTTTTGTGGGCAGGATCACCCTCCCGACGGTGATCGGCAGCGCCATCTCCTTCCTGGGCAGCATGAATACCCCGCTGGCTATGATCATCATCGGGGTGCAGATGGCGGGGGCTGATATGAAGAGCACCTTTTCCCAGCCGGCCCTGTACGGCGTATCGGCGATCCGGCTGATCGCCTCTCCCATCATCACCCTCCTGATCATGCTGCCCTTCCGGCAGACTTCTCCGGATCTGTTCTGTGCTCTGGTCATTCTGTCCGCCGCCCCTTCGGCGGGGGTTACCTCCATTTTCGCTCAGAAGTTTGGGCAGGATGTGACCTCGGCGGCCCAGGTGGTGTCGCTGTCCACGCTGCTCTCCCTGGTGACGCTGCCCATTTTCGCCGCGCTGGCGAAAAGCCTGGCGTTCTGACGGGACTGTCCTGACAGGAAAAACCCCCGCTCTCCGTCCCGGAGAGCGGGGGTTTGCCTTTGTCACAGCAGTTCGCAGATGGCGCCCTGTATGTAGTCGATCTCCTCGAAGGTGGTGGCAGGTCCCACCGAGAAACGGACCATCCCCTCCGGGGCGGTGCCCAGATGCCGGTGGGCCAGCGGGGCGCAGTGGAGGCCGCTGCGGGTCTGGATACGGAATTTCTGTTCCAGCAGGTGGGCGATCTCGCCGTTGTCCCGGTCCCGGAAGTCCACCGAGACCACCCCGATGCGGCCGCTGGGGTCAGGGCCGGGGAGATACACCCCGTCCTCCTCCAGCTCCTGAAGGCGGGCCCACAGGTGGCCGCCCACCCGGCGCTGGCGGTCCATCAGGGCGGGGCCCTCCGCCTCCAAGTATTCCAGCGCGGCCCGGAGACCGTAGATGCCGGGCAGATTCAGCGTTCCCGGTTCCAGCCGGTCAGGGAGGAAGACGGGCATGTCCAGCGATTCGGACACGCTGCCTGTGCCGCCGGCGGCCAGAGGCGCCAGCTGTCCGGCCAGGGCGTCGGTGACCACCATGGCCCCGATGCCCTGAGGACCCAGCAGGCCCTTGTGCCCGGCCAGGGCCAGGCCGTCGATGGACATGGAGGCCATGTCGATGGGCACATGGCCGGCGCTCTGAGCGGCATCCACCAGGAAGAAAACGCCCTCTTTCCGGCACAGGGCGCCCGTCTGAGCCACCGGGGCGAGAGCGCCGGTGACATTGGAGGCGTGGCTGAGCACCACCGCTCTGGCTCCGGGGAGACGGGCGGGCAGCTCC
Source organism: Clostridiales bacterium (assembly GCA_029098065.1). GTDB lineage: Bacteria > Bacillota > Clostridia > Oscillospirales > Oscillospiraceae > Vermiculatibacterium. Next base: position 13,488 of record JAQXNP010000060.1, read on the forward strand.
TCCAGGATGAGCCGGCCGGCCTCGTCACAGGGGAGGAGCTCCACCGTCACCCCCTGACGTTTGAGCTGCTCCAGGGGCCGGAGGACGGAATTGTGCTCCATCGGGGAGGTCAGCACCCGGTCTCCCGGTTTCAGCAGTCCCTTCAGCAGGCAGTTGAGGGACCAGGTGGCGCCGGGGGTAAAGGCCACGTTCTGCGGGGCGGGACCGCCCACCAGGCGGCACAGCCGCTCCCGGGCGTCCCAGACGGCCTCTCCGGCGGACAGGGCGGCAGGGCTGTCTCCCCGGCCCACATTGCAGCAGGCGTTGTCTGTGCATTCCGCCATGGCCCGGCTCACACCGGGCGCCTTGGGGAAGGAGGTGGCGGCGTTATCCAGATAGACACTTCGTTTCATAGCTCAGTCTCCAATGGCTGTCGGATGTTGTAATGATCGGTGCGGAGCTGGCTGAGTATCCGGGAGATCACGGCGGCGGAGGCGGGCAGCTCCACCCGGGCCTCATAACGCTGATTTTCCAGTCCCCGGAGCAAGGCGGATGAAGTGGTGCCCGTGACATTGGCGCGCCAACAGACCCAGCCCTGATTCTGAAGATCGGACGTCAGCTCCCCGGGGGCGGAGACGATCCGGCTCCGGGCACGAGCGATATGCAGGAGCAGTTCGTTGCCCCGCTCCAGCTGTTCCAGCACCGTTTCCGGCGGGCCGTCGGCGATGAGGCCCACGGAGTGTCCGGCGGCGACTGCCTGTCGGACCAGAGCGGCCTGCCCGGGCAGAGAATCCGGGGTGAAGAGAAACAGGATCTTCTCCCGGCCGGCGGGGAAGAGGTTCAGAAGCTCCTGGTCGGCCTCCGAGGCGTCCACTGCCAGATAGACCCGGACATCTTCCCGGGTGTCCGCGCCCGCTGAGGGCGAGGGCGCAGGCGAGGCGGCCGCCGAAGGGGCGGCTGAGGCGGCGGGTGAAGCTGGCGAGGGCGAGGGCTGAGGCTCCTGCCCCTTTAAAATGTTGTTATAACGGTAGGTCATGCCCAGGGTGGCCGAGGACAGGAACCGGCTGTCATCCAGAGAGGCGGAGGAACTGCGGATCCGGATGAGGGTCCCCCGGTCCGTGGTGGGGAGGAATGAGTAGGTGAGCCCGAAGTAATTGCATACGGCGGAGGCGGGGACATAGACCACTCCGCTGCGCATCAGGGCCCGGAAATTCATCTGATTTCCCTGCCCGTCCTCGCAGGTGTTGGCATTCAAGTTGAAGGTCAGCAGCCCGGACAGAGAGTAGAGGGTGAGGACCGTGCCGCTGCTCTGATCCAGCCCGTAGTAGACCCCCAGATCCACCCCGGTGGTGGCTTTGTCAAAGACCATATAGGGCACGTAGATCGTGCTGTTCACCGCCACCGGCAGCAGCCCGCCGGGCAGGTCACACATCTTGTCGTTGACCGCCAGCAGGTAGATGGTGCCGGCAGCCCGGGCCTCCTGGGGCGGGAAGGCGGCGGGAAGCAGGACGGCCAGCATACACAGAAGGGCGGCAAAGCGCGTTTTCCACTTGCTCTTCACTCGTCGTCCCCCTTTCTGAGACAGCGGTTATTCCTGCGGTTTTGCCTGAAAGACCTGCTCGAACGCCTCGGCGTCCATGGTCTCATGCTCCAGCAGGTAGTCGGCGACCTGGTCCAGATAGGGGCGGTCCCGGGTGAGAATCTCCTCACAGACAGCATAGGCGCTGTCCAGAAGACGCTTGACCTCCTCATCGATGACGGCGGCCACCTCTTCCGAGTAACTTTTGGCCTGAGCCATGTCGCGGCCGATGAACACCTCATCATGGCCCGAGTCGAAGACCACGTTGCCCAGCCGTTCGCTCATGCCGTAGCGCATGATCATCTTCCGGGCGATGGAAGAAGCCTGCTGCAGATCGCTCCCCGCCCCGGTGGATACGTCTCCCAGCACCAGCTGTTCCGCGCACCGGCCGCCCAGACACACGGCGATGCGGTCGGTGAGCTCCTTTTTGGACTGAAAGCTCTTGTCCTCCCTGGGCAGGTGGATGGTCATGCCGCCGGCCATGCCCCGGGGGACAATGGTGATCTGGTGGACGGGATCCTGGGTATCCAGAGCATGGATGACCAGAGCATGGCCCGCCTCGTGATAAGCGGTGAGCTTCCGCTCCCGTTCAATGACGACCCGGCTCTTCTTTTCCGGTCCGGCCAGCACTTTGATGACCGATTCCTGAAAGTCCTCCATGGCGATGAAGGGCCGGTGGTATTTGGCCGCCCGAAGGGCCGCCTCGTTGGTCAGATTTTCCAGATCGGCGCCGGTAAAGCCGGCGGTCCCCTTGGCCAGAGTCTTGAGGTCCACGTCATCTCCCAGGGGTTTGTTCCGGGTGTGGACTCTGAGAATCGCCTCCCGCCCCTTCACGTCGGGGGCTCCCACATAGACCTGCCGGTCGAAGCGGCCGGGCCGCAGGAGGGCGGGGTCCAGAATGTCCACCCGGTTGGTGGCGGCCAGCACCACCACTCCCTCGTTGGAGCCGAAGCCGTCCATCTCCACCAGAAGCTGGTTGAGGGTCTGCTCCCGCTCGTCGTGGCCGCCGCCCAGACCGGCGCCCCGCTGACGGCCTACGGCGTCAATCTCATCGATGAACACAATGGCGGGGGAGTCCTTTTTGGCCTGATCAAACAGATCCCGGACCCGGCTGGCGCCCACGCCCACATAGAGCTCCACAAAGTCGGAGCCGGAAATGGACAGGAAATTGACGCCGGCCTCTCCGGCCACCGCCTTGGCCAGCAGGGTCTTGCCGGTGCCCGGCGGGCCCACCAGCAGAATGCCCTTGGGGATGCGGGCCCCCAGATCCAGATAGCGCTTGGGCTCCTTGAGGAAGTCCACCACCTCCTGAAGCTCGGCCTTTTCCTCGTCGGCTCCCGCGACATCGGCGAAGGTGACTTTCTTCCCCTCGGTGTCGGCGGTCTTGGTCCGGGCGCGGCTGAAGCGGCTGGCGGTGCGCTCGGCGCCGCCTCCGCCGCCGGCCTGCCGGGTCATCATGTTGTACCACAGGAGGGCAAACAGGGCCAGCACGGCCAGCCACGGGAGGAAGGAGATCCACCAGGGTAGGGTGGTGTTCTGCGGATAATCATAGTCGGCCAGAATGCCCGCGCGGTACTGGGCGGCCAGAATATCGTCATATTCATCAATAAACTGCTGGGTGTCATACAGCTTGGCGGTGACCGTATCCTGACCGTTCCAGGGCTCCTTCAGCGTCATGGTGAGGGTATTGTCCTTCACCTTGACCGTCTCCACCTTCTGCTGCTCGATAAGCGTGCGGATCTCGGCGGAAGAGGGAGAGGGCTGGGCGTCCAGACCCTTGAGGGACAGCAGGGCTACCATGAGGATTACGCCGATCAAAAAGATAAATCCCCAGTCTCTGCCGCTGATTTTCTTATCCAAAGGGGAACCACGTCCTTTCCGGGAAACGGTGTCAGTCGGAGATCAGATTCTCCTCGTAGACCCGAGGTTTCAAAACGCCGATGTAGGGGAGATTGCGGTAGAGCTCGTCATAGTCCAGACCGTAACCGACCACAAACTCATCGGGGACCTCGAAGCCCACATAGTCGGCGGTGATGGGCTTGGTCCGGCGGGAGGGCTTGTCAAGCAGAGTGACCAGCCGGATGGAGGCGGGATGCCGGGCCTTCAGCAGCTGGAACAGATAGTGGAGGGTGTTGCCCGAATCCAGGATATCCTCCACCACGATGACGTCTTTGCCCTCAATGGAGTCGGTCAGATCCTTGACGATCTTTACCTGTCCGGAAGACTCGGTGCCCGAGCCGTAGGAGGATACAGCCATAAAATCCACCCGGCAGAAGCAGTCGATGTACCGGGTCAGGTCGGCCATGAAGATGAAGGAGCCCCGCAGGATACTGACCAGCAGAGGTTCTTTTCCGGCGTAATCGGCGCTGATCTGGGCCCCCAGCTCGCGCACCCGCTTTTGCAGCACTTCCTCGGAGATCAGTACCCGTTCGATGTCGTCTTTCAGCATAACATTCATCCTTTTCTCTTTTTTGGCGCAAATGTAATGGCCCAGGCGTCCTCGCCCGGCCTCGCCAGTCTGGATTCTTCGCACCCGAACCCGGCCAGGGCGGCGATGCCGCCGCTGTCGGCCAGAATGGGGATCTGTTCCCGCTCCCGCCGGGGGATCTTGGCGTCAATGAGGAGCTTTTTTACGGTTTTGGTCCCCCCTCTGCGGGGGAGGGAGAGCGCGTCTCCCGTCTGACGGGGCCGAAGAAGGGCGTCGCTCCCCAGGGCGTCCCGGCGGAGATGCCAAGTGCCGGGCTGGGGAACTTCCGGACAGACCGCCGGCCGGCACAGGCAGGTGTACCGGCTGTGTGCGGGGTCGGTGAGGCCGTCAAAATTCAGCGGGGTTGGTTCCAGCGGGGGCAGAGCCTCGCCCCGGGTGGTGAGGAGCAGTTCCTGATAGACCCGCTGGGCCAGGAGTCCGTGGGGGAGAAAGAGCACGGCGGAGGGATCATCGCTCCGGCACAGCTCCACGATACCGTTCAAATGGGCGGCGGAGCAGTCGGTGGAGCCGTCCCCCATCATTTCGATGAGCCGCCGGGCGGCCCTGGGGGCCAGAGCGGTGGGCAGATCGGCAATATAATGGGCCTCAATGATCAGATCATCCTCCGCCCACCGGGCGTTCTGACAAATGATAGCCGCCTGAGCGTTCAAATAATCATTGTCGGCCCGAAGAGAGCGGATCGCCCCGGCGCAGGAGCGGTCAAACTGGGGATTGAGCTCCCGAAGAACGGGCATTACCTGGGCCCGAAGCCTGTTGCGGGAATAGCGCTGGTCGGAATTGGAGGAGTCCTCCCGGTGGGGTACCCCGTATTCCTCCAGATAGGCCAGAATCTCAGCCCGGGAGGTGGTGAGCAGGGGCCGCACCACATTTCCCCGCCGGGGCGGGATGCCGGAGAGCCCCTGAAGCCCGGTGCCCCGGGCCAGGTGGAAGAGCAGAGTCTCGGCATTGTCGTCGGCGTTGTGGGCGGTGGCGATGACGTCGGCGCCGATCTCCCGGGCAGTCTCCTGCAGGAAGGCGTACCGGAGTTCCCGGGCGGTCTCCTCGATGCCCTGTCCGGCGGCGGCCGCTTCCGCCGCCACGTCGCCCCGGCCCAGATGGAAGGGGATTCCGTGTTCGGCGCACCAGTCCCGGACAAACTGAGCGTCGGCATCGGATTCCGCTCCGCGAAGGGCGTGGTCGAAGTGGGCGGCGTGGAGAGTAATCCCCTCCCGGCGGGAGAGAAGGTGGAGCAGGCACATGGAGTCCGCCCCGCCGGAGACGGCGCACAGCACCGTTCCGCCGGGGGGGAGCATGGCGTATTCCTCCGCCAGAGCCCGAACACGGTCCAGTTCCAGAATGATCACTTCCTCCCGATTTCAGACATTTGGTCAATACTCCTCGTGCCTGCGGTCCAGGGAGGAGAAGGTGGTGTACTCGGGCAGCCACTGGAGCTCGATGGTCCGGGTCTCTCCGTGGCGGTTCTTGGCGATAATGCACTCGGCCAGGTTGGGGTTTTCGGTGTCCTCATTA
>JAQXNP010000061.1 GCA_029098065.1 Clostridiales bacterium
CACGCCCGCGGGGCAGGACCGGGAATTTCAATCCCTCTTTTTCCTGTGTCACAACAGCGTGGCGCAGAAGGCCCTGGACGTTCTCCAGGAGAAGGGCTTTTCCCGGGGCGGGCCCAAGGGTTTCACCGGTACGGCGGCGGAGAATGACCGCAGGCTCGCGGAGGCGCTGGAGGACAACGCCCGGAGAACCGGGGAACTCAAGGCCCAGGCCGCCGGATACGCCGGCAGCCTTCAGGACCTCCGGCAGTGTGCCGATCGGGCCGGGCAGGAGGTCCAGCGGGAGGAGGCCAAAGAGCGGCTCCGGGACACCGGGGAGACCTTCTATCTGACCGGGTGGTTCCCGGCTGAGGATGAGGCGGCACTGAAAACGCTCCTGGATGGCTATGCCTGCGCCTGGGAATCGGAGGAGCCGGCGAAGGAGGAATATCCTGAGGTGCCGGTGAAGCTGAAGAACAACTGGTTTACCGGTCCCCTCAGCATGGTGACGGAGATGTACTCCCTGCCTGCCTATGGTTCCCTGGACCCCAATCCCTTGATGGCCCCCTTCTTTGTGTTGTTTTATGGCATGATGCTGGCGGATATGGGCTATGGCCTGCTGATGGTGATTATTTCAGTGGTGGTGATGAAAAAGCTGAAGCCCAAGGGTCCTACCACCCGGTACATGTTTCCCCTGCTGGGACTGTGCGGCGTGAGCACCTTTTTCTGGGGGGCACTCACCGGTGGTTTCTTTGGAGACTTTATTCCTCAGATTTTGAAGCTTGTCAACCCGGCCAGTACCTTTACCATGCCAGCGCTGTTTTCTCCTTTGGATGACGCATTGTCGGTATTGCTTGGTTCTTTGGCCTTGGGGCTGGTACAGATCTTTACCGGTATGGCGATCAATATTTATAAAAAGATCAAGCGGGGAGAGGTAATGGATGCGGTCTGTGAAGAAGTGGCATGGTATGCTGTTTTCTTCTGCATTGGCATCGGGGCGCTGACAAGTAAATGGAAGTATGCTCTATTAGCGGCGCTGGCAATTCTCGTGCTCACTCAGGGATATGGACGAAAGGGCATTCTGGGTAAGCTAATGGGTATCGGCGGTTCTCTGTACAATAACATTACCGGATACTTCAGCGATATTCTGTCTTATTCCCGGCTTATGGCCCTGATGCTGGCCGGAGCCGTCATTGCCCAAGTGTTCAACACGTTGGGTGTCATTACCGGTAACATTTTCTCATTCCTGCTGATTTCTATCATCGGCAACGCACTGAACTTTGCCCTGAATCTACTGGGGTGCTTTGTACATGATATGCGCCTGCAGTGTCTGGAGTATTTCAGCCGGTTTTATGAGGATGGTGGCCGGCCCTTCCAACCCCTCAATATTGAGACGAAATTCGTGAATATCGGAAAAGAATAAGAGGAGGAAAATACCATGGATTTCAGTGAACTGATTGCAATGCAGCAAAGCTCAACTTTCTTGGGCCAGATCGGTGGCATGGCTTTGGCCCTTCTGGGAGCTGGCCTGGCGGTGGGCCTGTCCTGCGTGGGTTCGGCCAAAGGTACCGGAATCGCAGGCGAAGCCGGTACTGGACTTTTGGCTGAGGATCCTGCCAAGTCCGGCAAAGTGATGGTTCTTCAGTTGCTTCCCGGCACCCAGGGCCTTTACGGTCTGGTGGTGTGGTTCTTTGCCCTCATTCAGATGGGGATGCTGGACGGTACCGCTGTCAACCTGACGGTATCTGAGGGCCTGCGCTACTTCGCCGCCTGCATGCCTATGGCGCTGGGTGGCCTGCTGTCTGCTATTGCTCAGGGCCGGGTGGCTGCCGGTTCCATCAATATTCTGGCGAAGAAGCCAGATGATTGGTCCAAGGGCCTGATCCTCTGCGGCATCGTGGAATTCTATGCCATTCTGTCCCTGCTGGCCTCCATGCTGATGCTCCTGTGGCTGTGAGCCCGAGGACGGGGAATTGCCATGAACGGATTGGATAAAATCACCGGGCGCATCGCGGCCGACGCACAGGCTGAGGCCGATGCCATTCTGGCCGACGCCCGGGCCAAGGCGGATGCGATTGCCGCGGACTGGGATGCCCGGGCCCGGAAAGAGGCCGCCGATATTACCGCCCGGGGGCAGAAAAACGCCGCCGAGCGCCGGGAACGGCTGGCCAATATGGCCCAGCTGGAGGGCCGCAAGCGGATTCTGGCCGCCAAGCAGGAAATGCTGGGCCGCGCGTTTGACAAGGCGCAGGAAAAACTGCTGAGCCTGCCGGAAGAGGAATATGTGGAGCTGCTGGCCTCCCTGTGCGTCAAGGCAGCAGTCACCGGCCGGGAAGAGGTCATTTTCTCTGCCGCGGATCAAAAGAAGGTCGGCAAAAAAGTGGTGGCCCGGGCCAATGAACTGCTGGCGAAACAGGCGGCCCCCGAACTTCCTGAGGAGATCACCTCTTCCGCCGCCGGAACGATCCTGAACAAAGTGGTTACCGCCGGGTCTGCCCTTCTGGCGGGGACGGCGATGCTCACGGTTTCCGAGGAGACACGGGATATCCGGGGCGGGTTCGTCCTCGCGGATGAGGGCGTGGAGGTCAACTGCGCGTTTGACACCCTGGTGCGTCTGGCCCGTCCCGAGCTGGAGCTTCAGGTGGCCGGGATCCTCTTTGACCAGCACTGAGGCCCTCCGGGAAAGGAGGAAGCGTTGAAAGATACCGATTATCTCTCCATTTCCGCCCGGGTCCGGGCCATGGAGAACCGGCTTTTGAACCGGGAGCGCCGGGAGCGCATGATCGAGGCCCGTACAGACGATGAGGCGGTAAAGATCCTGACCGAATGCGGCTATGCCGAGCCGGAGGATCTTTCGGTGCCCGCTGTGGACGCTGTGCTCTCCCAGGCCAGGACAGAACTCTTTCGGGAGCTGCGGGGGGCTGTGCCCAAACCGGCTCTGGTGGAGGTCTTCCAGATCAAATATGATTACCATAACGCGAAAGTGCTCATCAAAGCGGCGGCTACCGGGGAAAACCCGGAACGTCTCCTGATGTCCGGCGGCCGGTATGATCCGGCGGCCCTGGCGGACAGCTTCCGCCGGGGAGAACTGAGATCTTGTTCCGCACCCTTTGCCCAGGCGGTGAAAGAGGCGGGAGAGATTCTGTCCGGAGAGGGGGACCCCCAGCGGGCCGACCTTGTTCTGGATCGGGCCTGCTATGCGGAAATGTCCGCCGCCGCAAAGGACAGCGGCAGCTCCTTCCTGCAGGGCTACGTCAGGCTGGCCATTGACGCGGTGAATCTCCGGACAGCGGTCCGGTGTGCCCGGATGGGGGCGGATTCCACACTGCTGAGCGAGAGCATGCTCCCCGGCGGAAACGCGGAACCCTCCGCGGTGGTCGGGGCCAGGGGGAGCGAGCTGGTTCAGCGGTTCCGCTCCGGTCCGCTGGAGAAGGCCGCTGAGCTGGGTGCCGCTCTGACCGCCCCCGGTTCGGGCAGCCTGACCGCCTTTGAAAAGAGCTGTGACGACGCCCTCAACGCCTACCTGTCGGGCGCCCGGAGGGTGGCCTTCGGCGAACAGCCGGTGGTGGGCTACCTCTGCGCCCGGGAGGCGGAGGCCACCGCCGTCCGCACGATTCTGGCGGGCCGGGCGGCCGGCCTGGACGGGGATACCATTCGGGAAAGGCTGCGTGATAGCTATGTCTGAATATAAGATCGCCGCCATCGGCGACCGGGACAGCGTCCTGGGCTTTCGGGCTCTGGGGCTGGATGTCTTTCCCGTGGAAAACGCGGAGGAGGCCAAAGATTCTCTCCGCCGCCTGGCCAAAGAAAACTATGCCATCATCTATCTCACGGAGGGATTTGCCAGGGATATGGCTCCCGAGATCGCCCGCTATGAGGATGAAGTGACCCCGGCGGTTATCCTCATTCCCGGCCGGGAGGGGAGCCTGGGTATCGGCATGGCCAACGTGAAGAACGCGGTGGAGCGGGCCGTGGGCGCGGATATCCTGTAAGATTCCGCGGCGCTTGCCCGATGAAGAAAGAAGGTTGAAAACTTGAGCGGAAAAGTTGTCAAGGTGTCCGGCCCGCTGGTGGTGGCTACCGGAATGGCGGACGCCAATATGGCCGATGTGGTCCGGGTTGGTCCGCAGCACCTCATCGGCGAGATCCTGAACATGAACGGTGACTCCGCCTCCATCCAGGTCTATGAGGAGACCTCCGGCCTGGGCCCCGGCGCCGAAGTGGTCACCACCGGCGCCCCCCTGTCCGTGGAGCTGGGCCCCGGCCTGATTGAAAATATTTACGACGGCATCCAGCGTCCCCTGGAGGAGATCATGAAGAAGGCGGGGGCCAACATCACCCGGGGCATTGAGCTGCCCGGCCTGAGCCGGGAGAAAAAGTGGACGTTCACTCCCACCGTCAAGTCCGGGGACAAGGTCACCGGCGGCGACGTGATCGGCACCGTGCAGGAGACCAGCGTGGTCCTCCATAAGATCATGATCCCGCCCCGCATGAGCGGCACCATTCTGTCCATCCAGGGCGGAGATTACACGGTCACCGATCCCGTTGGAATCCTGGTAGACGACAAGGGGGAGCGCCATGAGCTGACGCTGATGCAGAAGTGGCCGGTCCGTGTGGGGCGGCCCTATACCTGTAAGTATCCCCCCAAGACCCCTCTGTGCTCCGGACAGCGGATCATCGATACCCTGTTTCCGATCGCAAAGGGCGGAACCGCCGCCGTTCCCGGCCCCTTTGGCTCGGGCAAGACGGTGGTGCAGCATCAGCTGGCAAAGTGGGCTGACGTGGATATCGTGATTTACATCGGCTGCGGCGAGCGGGGCAACGAGATGACCGACGTGCTCCGGGAATTCCCGGAGCTGACCGACCCCCGCACCGGGGAGTCCCTGATGAAGCGGACCGTACTGATCGCCAACACCTCCGACATGCCGGTGGCCGCCCGTGAGGCGTCCATCTACACCGGCATTACCATCGCCGAGTATTTCCGGGACATGGGTTATGATGTGGCCGTTATCGCCGACTCCACCTCCCGCTGGGCCGAGGCGCTCCGTGAGATGTCCGGCCGTCTGGAAGAGATGCCCGGCGAGGAGGGCTATCCCGCCTACCTGTCCTCCCGGCTCAGCCAGTTTTACGAGCGGGCCGGCGTGGTGGAGTGCATCGGTTCCGATGAGCGCCGGGGTTCCCTGACCGCCGTGGGGGCCGTGTCCCCTCCGGGCGGCGACCTGTCCGAGCCGGTGAGCCAGGCCACCATGCGGATCGTCAAGGTGTTCTGGGCGCTGGACGCCTCCCTGGCCTACCGCCGGCATTTCCCGGCCATCAACTGGCTCAGTTCCTACTCCCTGTATCTGGACTCTCTGCGTCCCTGGTATGACGAGAATCTGGGAGAGGCATTCATGGCCGACCGGGACCGGGCGCTGGCCATTCTCCAGGAGGAGTCCAACCTCAACGAGATCGTTCAGCTGGTGGGCAAGGACTCCCTGTCTCCCGCCGATCAGCTCACGCTGGAAACCGCCCGGATGATCCGGGAGGACTTCCTTCAGCAGAACGCCTTCCTGGAGGTCGACAGCTACTCCAGCTATGACCGGCAGGAAAAGCTGCTGGGCCTGATCCTGAAGTGCGACGCCCTGTGCCGGGAAGCCATCACCAAGGGAGCCCAGACTGCCGATCTCTTCGCCATTCCGGCCCGGGAGAAGATCGGCCGGGCCAAATCGGTGCCGGCGGACGAGTACCCGGCGGCCTATGCCGCCATCGCCTCTGAGATGGAGGAAGAGATCGCCGCCGCGGCGGCCAAGGGGGAGGCGGAAGCATGATCCGAGAGTATAAGACCATTCAGGAGGTCAACGGCCCCCTGATGGTGGTGAGAAAGGTCCAGGGCGTCACCTATGATGAGCTGGGCGAGATCGAGCTGCCCAACGGGGATCTCCGGCACTGCAAGGTGCTGGAGGTCAACGGGGACAACGCCGTGGTCCAGCTCTTCGAAGCCTCTGCCGGCATCAACCTGCGGGACTCCAAGGTCCGGTTTCTGGGGCATCCGCTTCAGCTGGGCGTATCCTCTGAGATGCTGGGACGGGTCTTTAACGGTATGGGACGGCCCATCGACGGCGGACCCGACATTCTTCCCGATGAGTACCGGGACATCAACGGTCTGCCCATGAATCCGGCGGCCCGGGATTACCCCAACGAGTTTATCCAGACGGGGATCTCCGCCATTGACGGGCTCAACACCCTGGTCCGCGGGCAGAAGCTGCCCATCTTCTCCGGCTCCGGTCTGCCCCATGCCGCTCTGGCTGCCCAGATCGCCCGGCAGGCCAAGGTGCTGGGAGATGACGCCTCCAACTTCGCTGTGGTCTTTGCCGCCATTGGCATTACCTTTGAGGAGTCCAACTACTTTGTGGAGGAATTCCGGCGCACCGGCGCCATCGACCGGACAGTGCTGTTCACCAACCTGGCCAACGACCCCGCCGTAGAGCGTATCGCGACACCCCGCATGGCCCTCACCGCCGCGGAGTACCTGGCCTTCGAGAAGGGGATGCATGTACTGGTCATCCTCACCGATATCACCAACTACGCCGAAGCCCTTCGGGAGATCTCCGCGGCCAAGAAGGAGGTCCCCGGACGCCGGGGCTACCCGGGCTACCTGTACACCGACCTGGCCACCATGTACGAGCGGGCCGGCCGCCAGCTGGGCAAGCCGGGTTCTATCACGATGATTCCCATCCTCACCATGCCGGAGGACGACAAGACCCACCCCATCCCCGATCTGACGGGCTATATCACCGAGGGACAGATCATCCTCAGCCGGGAGCTTTTCCGCAAGGGAGTCAATCCCCCCATCGATGTGCTGCCCTCCCTGTCCCGGCTGAAGGATAAGGGAATCGGCGAGGGCAAGACCCGGGCCGATCACTCCGGTGTCATGAACCAGCTCTTTGCCGCCTATTCCACCGGCAAGGAGAACAAAGAACTCATGTCCATCCTGGGCGAAGCGGCCCTGTCCCCCACGGACCTTCTCTATGCCAAGTTTGCCGATGAGTTTGAAAAGCGCTATGTCTCCCAGGGCCCCGATGAGAACCGGAGCATTGAGGAGACCATGGACGTGGGGTGGGAACTGCTGTCTATCCTGCCCAAGAGTGAGCTCAAACGGATCAAGCCGGAGTTCATTGAGCAGTACCTCCCGAAAAAGGAGGGGTAAATCATGCCTGCCATCAACGTGAATCCCACACGGATGGAGCTTACCCGGCTCAAAGGCCGCCTGCGCACCGCCACCCGGGGCCACAAGCTGCTGAAGGACAAACGGGATGAACTCATGAAGCAGTTCATGGATGTGGTCCGGGAGAACCGGGCCCTGCGGAAAAAGGTGGAGGAGGGCCTCCTTCGGGCCAACGCCGCCTTTGCCGAGGCCTCTGCCGTCATGTCACCCCAGATGCTGGAGCAGGCCCTGATGTATCCCAAGGAGTCGGTGTCGCTGGATATGACCTTCCAGAACGTCATGTCGGTGAATGTGCCGGTCTATGATTTCCACACCCGCGGAGGCCAGGAGAGTGCCTGTCCTTATGGATTTGCCGCCACCTCCGGCGAGCTGGACGATGCCGTACAGGCCCTGTCCGATGTGTTTCAGGATATGCTGAAGCTGGCCCAGGCGGAAAAGACCTCTCAGCTGCTGGCCCAGGAGATTGAAAAGACCCGCCGCCGGGTCAATGCCCTGGAGTATGTGAAAATCCCGCAGATGGAGGAAGCAATCAAATATATCACCATGAAGCTGGATGAAAACGAGCGCTCCTCCACGATCCGGCTGATGAAAGTGAAGAGTATGATCCTGAATGACGCGATCCGGGAACGCCGGGAAGAGGACCTGGAGGCGGTGGAAGCCTTCGGCGGCGGCCCGAAAGAGGAAAACAGCTGATTTGATGCGGCTGAATATTATGGAAACGGCCCCCGGAGCGGATTCGCTCCAGGGGCCGTTTCCGCGCGTGATTCACAGACGCTCGATCAGGCCCCATACCTGCTGGGCATGGCGCCTGCATTCTACGGACATCGTCCGGTAGAGTTCCGACAGGCTGGGGTCCCCTGACGCCCTGCCGGCGTGAAGAAGGGCACCGGACAGAGATTGCTCGGCGTGGAAGCAGTCACGGAGGGACAGGGCAAAAGAACCCTGCCGTGGGGCCGGCGTGGGAGAAATGGTGTGGCTCTTTCCGGAAATGAGAAAGTGAGCAGTGGCCAGCTGTCTGGCCTGCCGGCGTTTTTCTCTGGCCAGAATGCCCAGGGTCCCTCCGCTCCGGCGGGCCAGGGCACGGTAAATTCGAAAGAGATCTGCCGTCTGCTGCAGCAGCGTTTCCAGGCGGGGCAGCTCGGCGGCACCGGTTTCGGCCAGACACGGAGGCGGGGGAAGGCGGGCCTCCTGCCGGTGAGGGGCGGGAGCCGCGGGGGTGAGCTCCTCATTGCCGATCAAAGTGAAGGGGCAGTCGGGGCGGTCCTCCGGCATCACCCGGTGCCATACCCGTTCAAAGGCGGCCCGGTCCAGTTCTCCGCAGGGCATTCCGGGACCTTGCGCTTGCTCCATGATGATTCCTCCTTTTGGCTGAAGTTCCCCCTATCCTATGCGCCCAATTGAAAAATGGCCTCAAAATGGAGAAAAAGGCTTGACAATTGGGGAGAGTTCCAGTATACTAAAGTACGTTGTTTGGACGATTAGCTCAGCTGGTATGAGCATCCGCTTGACGTGCGGGAGGTCACAGGTTCGAGTCCTGTATCGTCCACCAGATAACCTCCTAGAGCCGCAAGGCTTTAGGAGGTTTTTTGCTGCCCTGAAATGGAGTTTAGCCTTATTTTTAGCCTTATTTGAGATCAGCCGGCAGAGATGCTTCTGATCAGCTGTTCCATGCGGTCGGCACTCGCCTGTTTCATCTGGGCGGTGACATGGCCGTAAACATCCAATGTGAATGCGGCAGTGGCGTGGCCCAGGTTCTCCTGTACCGTCTTGATGTCGTCGCCGCTCTTGATCGCCATGACAGCATAGGTGTGCCCTTACGGTATAATTACGACAAACCGGAAAAGCCCCGTATATCAAGGGTTTTCGGTTATCTGGCAAGGTTTTTCATCCTTTTCCAAACAGAAAAATCGAGCCATGAAGTAGTTATATCGTAGGGGGTGTTATAGTAACGACAAAAATAAAATACCGTTTGGGCGGGCTGTCAGCCCGTCC
>JAQXNP010000062.1 GCA_029098065.1 Clostridiales bacterium
AGATCCCAACCGCCAGACCGGCCAGATAGGCCGCGCCCAGGGCGGTGGTCTCCCGAATGGCCGGGCGGCGGACCGGCTTATTCAGGATATCCGACTGAAACTGGAGCAGAAATCCGTCCCGGCTGGCCCCTCCATCGGCACTGAGATGGGACAGGGTGAGGCCGGTGTCTTTTTCCATGGCGTCCACCAGATCACAAACCTGGTAGGCGATGGACTCCTGGGCGGCCCGGACGATATGCTCCCGGCGGGTGCCCCGGGTGATTCCGATGAGGCATCCCCGGGCGTACATGTCCCAATAAGGAGCGCCGAGGCCGGTGAAGGCGGGAACCAGATATACCCCGCCGGTGTCCGGAACTCTTCGGGCCAGGGTCTCCGCCTCGGAACTTTCGGAAAGAAAGCCCAGCTCGTCCCGCAGCCATTGTATGACAGCCCCGCCGGTGAAGGCGGAAACTTCCAGCGCGTTCTGCGTGACTCCGCCCATGCGGATGGCGATGGTGGTCAGAAGTCCGTTTTGACTGACGCAGGGAACGGCGCCGGTGTTCATCAGAAGAAAACATCCGGTGCCGTAGGTGTTCTTGGCCTCGCCGGGGGCAAAGCAGGTCTGTCCGAACAGGGCGGCCTGCTGATCTCCCGCCATCCCGGCGATGGGGACTTTGACGCCGGCGATATCGGTATAACCGTAGACCTGACTGTTTTCCACAACCTGGGGCAGCATGGCGGCGGGGATGTCCAGCGCCTGCAGGAGGGTGTCATCCCAGCGTCCGGCGTGGATATCATAGAGCATGGTCCGGGAGGCGTTTGTGGCGTCAGTGACATGAACGCCTCCGGTGAGCTTCCAGACCAGCCAGGAATCGACCGTGCCAAAGAGAAGTTCCCCTCTGCGGGCGCGCTCCCGCTTCGGATCTGCCTGATCCAGAATCCATTTGAGCTTGGTGGCGGAGAAATAGGCATCCGGAATCAGACCGGTGGTACGGCGGATATGTTCCTCCAGTCTGTCACGGCGCAGCTGGTCCACGATCTCCGCTGTCCGGCGGCACTGCCAGCAGATGGCGTTGCAGACCGGCAGCCCGGTCACGCTGTCCCAGACTACGGTGGTCTCCCGCTGGTTGGCCAGGCCGATGGCCGCGATATCGGAGGGGTTGACACCCGACTGGGCGATGACCTCCATCATGACGGCATACTGCGAGGACCAGATCTCCATGGGATCGTGCTCTACCCAGCCCTCCCGGGGATAGATCTGCCGGATCTCTTTCTGTGCCAGTCCCAGAATGTTCTGGCCGGCATCAAAGAGAATCGCTCTGGAACTGGTGGTGCCCTGGTCCAGAGTCAGAATGTAACCGCCCATAAAAGACGCCTCCTTTTCCGTTTCCCATTATCCGCCCGGGGCGGCGGAAAAGCAAGAGGATAAAACGCAGTTTGGGCGGCAAAAATGGGAGAGAACATGGAAATGGAGGGTAATTGGCATGGACTGGATGACGCTGGGGAAGGAAACCGCCCAAAAACTGAGCCCGAAGGGGAGCTATTCCGGCAAAACAGGAGTCAGAGGGATCCGGTGGGCTCTGGAGCGGATCGAGGATACGCACCAGCGCCTCTCCCGGCAGTGCGGCGGACAAATGTCCCAGGCGGCGGAGTGGCTTTTGGATAATGCCTACCTGGCCAGACGGGAGGGCCTGGCCGCGGCGGCGGATCTGAAGCGGGGAAAACGGCTGCGCCGGGCGGGGGGAACGCTGTATATCCAGGCGCTGGCCCGCCCGGCGGCGGAACAGCTTCCGAAGTGCGTTCCGGAAGAACTGGCGGCCTATCTGGCCGGCGCCCAGGCGGAGCGGCCCATGAAGGAGGCGGAGCTGTCCCTGTTCATCCCGGCTCTGAAGGGAGAGCTGTGCCTCCGACTGGCTGACCTGTGTTCCGCCATGGAAGGAAAAAACGGTGACGAAGAACTTGCTGCGGAGTTAGAGAAGATCTTCACCGGCCTGAGGACGCTGTCCACCTCCAACCTGGCTCTGCTGCTGGAGGCCTCCAGTCCGGTGGAGCAGATCCTCCAGAAAGACCCGGCGGGGGTCTACGGACAAATGGATGATGTCACCCGGTCCCGATACCGGCAGCAGGTGTGTGAGCTGGCCCGCAGATATGGAAAGGGCGAGCGGGAGACGGCGGAGGAGGCCCTCTCGCTGGCCCTGTCCGGAACTGACGGAAAGCGGCATATCGGGTGGTATCTCTTCCGGGAACCCCTGGGGCGAACCGGCCGTCGGCCGGTGGGGACGCTCTATGTGTCATTGATCCTGCTGCCGACGCTGTTTCTGGCCCTCTGGCTGGGTTTTCTGCTGGATAGCTGGACCTTGTTCCTGCTTCTGCTACTGCCGGTTTCGGATATCTTTAAGAATCTGGCGGATTTCCTGACCGTCCGGCTGGTGCGGCCGAGACCTGTGCTGAAAATGGCGCTGAAAGACGGTATTCCGCCGGAGGGGCGGACCCTGTGTGTGATCGCGGGTCTCCTCACCGGGGAGGAGAGCGGCGGCCAGTACGCCGCCCTGTTGGAACGATATCATCTGGCGAACCGGGACAGCGGGGAGGAGCTGCGGTTCGGCCTGCTGGCCGACCTGCCCGACCGCTCTGCCCCCATGGGAACGGAGCAGCGCCGGTGGGTCCGGGCGGCTCAGCGGGCGGTGGAGGACCTCAACAAAAAGTACGGAGGGGGATTCTATCTTTTTTTTCGCTCTCCGACCTTTCAGCGGAGGGACGAACGCTATGTGGGCTGGGAGCGGAAGCGAGGGGCTCTGATTGAACTGACCCGCCTCCTGCTGGGTCGGCCCACCGGCCTCCGGGTGCGGGCCGGGGACCCCTGTAAACTGAAGAATACCCGATATGTGATTACGTTGGATTCCGATACCAGTTTGAACGTCGGCACTGCCCGGGAACTGGTGGGGGCCATGCTCCACCCTCTGAACCGGCCGGTAGTGGACAAAAAGCGCCGGGTGGTAACAGAGGGGTATGGTATTCTGCAGCCCCGGATTGGAGTGGAGCTGAGCGCGGCGAACCGCTCCCATTTTTCCCGCATCTTCGCGGGACTGGGGGGCATCGACCCATACGGCGGGGCTTGCAGTGACGTCTACCACGATCTGTTTGACCGGGGAAGCTATACCGGAAAGGGAATTTTCGATGTGTCTGCTTTTTCCCGCTGTTTGGACGGTCGGTTCCCGGAAGAGCGGGTTCTGTCCCACGATCTGCTGGAGGGGGCCTATCTCCACGCCGGACTGGCGGGAGATGTGGAGCTCACCGACGGATACCCCTATAAAGTTGTCAGCTATTTTTCCCGTCTGCACCGCTGGGTGCGGGGGGACTGGCAGCTGCTGCCCTGGCTGGGAAGGCATGTGCGGGACGAGCGGGGGAACCGGGTTTCCAATCCCATCTCCGCCGTGGACAAGTGGAAGATATTCGATAACCTGAGGCGGAGTCTGTCGCCGGTGTCTACTCTGGTGGCGCTGCTGACAGGAATGTGCCTATCCGCTCCGGCCTTTGCCGTGGCGGCGGCGCTGGCTGTCCTGGCCGCCTGGTCCGGTCTGCTGCTGACGGGAGCGGACCTGGCCTTCCGGGGCGGAGCGGGCCTGCGGCGGCGGTATCACGCCACCATCATAGCGGGCTTTGGAGGAATAATTCTCCAGACGCTGGTACAGCTTCTTCTGCTGCCCTATCAGGCCTGGGTATGCCTGTCAGCGGCCGTCACCGCTCTGTGGCGGAGCCTGGTCAGCCACAGAAGAATGCTGGAGTGGCTGACAGCGGCTGCCGATGAAAAGAAAAAAGACGGCCTATGGGATCACTTCAGGATCCAGTGGATTTCGGTGGCGGTGGGGATCTTCGCCATGGCCTTTGCCCGGTTTCCCGCGGGTGGGGCGCTGGGACTGATCTGGGCGGTCTCGCCCCTGTTTGCCTGGACACTTTCCCGGCCCGTAGAGCAGAGAGCCCGGACTCCGGAGGAGGACCGGCCCTTCCTGCTCCACCAGGCAGGACTCATCTGGAACTACTTTTCCGATTGGCTGAGACAGGAAGATCACTGGCTGCCCCCGGACAATGTTCAGGAAAAGCCCTGGCTGGGACCGGCGCGGCGCACCTCTCCCACCAATATCGGCATGGCCCTGCTGAGCTGCGCGGCGGCCGCGGATCTGGAGCTGGTGAGCCGGCGGCGGGCAGTGGAACTCATCGGTCATACGCTGGACACCGTGGAGCGGCTGGAGAAGTGGAACGGGCATCTCTATAACTGGTATGACACCTCCGATTGCGCTCCGCTGTGGCCCCGGTATGTCTCCACGGTGGACAGCGGAAACCTGAGAGGGTGCCTCATCGCGCTGAGGGAGACGCTCTACGAGTGGGGCGAGGACGCTCTGGCCCGCCGGGCGAAGGTACTGTCCGACGCCATGAACCTGAGTCCCCTTTATGATCGGGAACGAAAGCTCTTTACCATCGGCTTTGACGCGGAAAAAGGGGAATTTACCCGGGGATGGTATGACCTGATGGCCAGTGAGGCCAGGCTCTCCAGCTATCTGGCGGTGGCGTTGGGGGAGGTGGAGCCCCGGCACTGGCGGCGGCTGGGCCGGATGCTGGTGGGAGACAACGACTACTGCGGCATGGCCTCCTGGACAGGGACCATGTTCGAATACTTCATGCCCAA
>JAQXNP010000063.1 GCA_029098065.1 Clostridiales bacterium
CAGAAACCCATATCCACACAAAGGAGTTTACAGTATGAAAGAACAGTTAGCAGAGATCCGCACCCAGGCTCTGGCCGCTGTGGAGGCCGCCGGGGATTCCGCCGCCCTGGACGCCCTGCGGGTCAAGTACCTGGGCAAAAAGGGTGAGCTCACCGCCGTTTTGAAGCAGATGGGCAGGCTGTCCCCCGAGGAGCGTCCGGTCATCGGCCAGCTGGCCAACGAAGTCCGCGCCAGTCTGGAGCAGGCCATCCAGCAGCAGTCGGAAAAGCTGGAGCGGGCCGCCCTGGAGGCCAGGCTCAAACTGGAGGCGGTAGACGTCACCATCCCCGGAAAGGCGCCGGTCCTGGGCCACAAGCATCCCATGTACGAGGCGCTGGACGAGATCAAGGATATCTTTGTCGGCATGGGCTTCACCGTACTGGACGGCCCCGAGATCGAGCTGGCCGAGTATAACTTCGACAAGCTCAACGCCGAAGAGGGCCATCCCTCCCGGGACTGGTCGGACACCTTCTACTTTGACACCGACAGCCGGGTCATGCTCCGGTCCCAGACCTCTCCCATGCAGGTGCGGGCCATGGAGACCATGGATCTGCCCATCCGCATCATCGCCCCCGGCCGGGTCTACCGGAAAGACGAGGTGGACGCCACCCACTCCCCCATGTTCCATCAGGTGGAGGGCATGGTCATCGACAAGGGCGTCACCATGGCCGACCTGAAGGGCACCCTGAACCTGGTCATGGAAAAGCTCTACGGCAAGGGCACCGTCACCCGGTTCCGCCCCCACCACTTCCCCTTCACTGAGCCCTCCTGCGAGATGGACATCCAGTGCCACAAGTGCCACGGCAAGGGCTGTCCCACCTGTAAGGGGGAGGGCTGGATCGAGGTGCTGGGCGCCGGTATGATCCATCCCCACGTGCTGGAGATGGCGGGCATCGACCCCGATGTCTACTCCGGCTGGGCCTTCGGCATGGGCCTGGAGCGCATGGCTATGGGCCGCTTCAAAATCTCCGACTTGCGGCTGATTTTTGAAAACGACGTCCGCTTCCTGGAGCAGTTCTGATCTGCCCGGAAAAGCGCGGGCAGATCCGCCCCATGCTTTCCTCCGCCGGGATAGGCCCGGAGCGAACCAACTGATCTTTATTTTCCTGTTTGAAGGGGTTTTTGAACTATGAAACTTTCCCGAAAGTGGCTGAATGAATTCACTCCCGTCTCCGTCTCCGACAAGGAGTTTGACGAGGCCATGACGCTCACCGGCTCCAAGGTGGAAACCACCGAGGTCCCCGGTGAGGAGATCAAAAACGTGGTGGCGGGCCGGATCCTGTCCATGGAGCGCCATCCCAATTCCGATCACATGTGGATCTGTCAGATCGATGTGGGACAGGATGAACCGGTGCAGATCGTCACCGGCGCCTGGAATATCCACCCCGGCGATCTGATTCCCGTGGCCAAGGACAACTCCTACCTGCCCGGCGGGGTCCACATCACCCGGGGCAACCTCCGGGGCGTCAAGTCCAAAGGCATGCTCTGCTCTCTGAAAGAACTCAATCTGGACGAGCGGGACTTCCCCTATGCCGTCATCACCGCCGCCGCCCTCCTGAACGACTACAAGCCTCTAGACAAGGACAAGCCCTCCATCCCCGCCAACATCAAGCCCGGCGACAAGGTCTTCGGGCCGGTGGTGTGCGCCAGGGCGGAGCAGGTGGAAAACGCCGGCGTGAACCTCTGGAAGTGCACCCTGGACAAAGGCGGTGAGACCGCCGAGACCGTCACTCCCTGCCAGAACATCCACGCCGGTGATCTGGTGGCCTACAACACCAAGTCCGGTGTCATCTGCACTCTGGCCGATCTCCACGCCCAGCAGACGGAGTTCCCCCACTGCATCCCAGACGGCATCTTCATCCTCCACGAGGACTGCAAGCCCGGCGATGACATCAAGCCGGTGATCGGCGCTGACGACCACATTGTGGAGTTTGAGATCACCCCCAACCGGCCTGACTGCCTGTCCGTCATCGGCCTGGCCCGGGAGGCCGCCGCCACCTTCAATACCCCCCTTACCCTTCACGAGCCGGTGGTGAAGGGCGGCGCGCCCGGTTCCCTGCCTGAACTGCTGGATGTGGAAACCCCTGCCGCCGACCTGGTTCCCCGGTACACCGCCCGGATGGTCCGCAACGTGAAGATCGCCCCCTCTCCCAAGTGGATGCGGGAGCGTCTGCGTGCCATGGGGGTCCGTCCCATCAACAACATCGTGGACATCACCAACTACGTGATGCTGGAGTACGGCCAGCCCATGCACGCCTTTGACTACCGCTATGTGAAGGGCGGAAAGATCATCGTCCGCCGGGCAGAAGAGGGCGAGGAGCTCACCACACTGGACGGTAATGTCCGGAAGCTCAGCGCCAGCCATCTGGTCATCGCTGACGAGACCCGGGCCGTGGGTCTGGCCGGCATCATGGGCGGCGAAAACAGCGAGATCGTATCCGACACTGCCGATGTGGTCTTTGAATCCGCCTGCTTCGACGGCACCACGATCCGCAAGGGCGCGCTGGCTCTGGGCATGCGGACGGAGGCCAGCGCCAAATTCGAGAAGGGCCTGGATCCCATGAACACCCTCCCCGCCGTCAACCGGGCCTGCGAGCTGGTGGAGCTCCTGGGCGCCGGCGAGGTGGTGGACGGCGTCATCGACATTCTCAACTATGTCCCTCAGCCCACGGTGCTGAAGCTGGAGCCGGAAAAGATCAACGCCCTGCTGGGCTCCGACGTTAGCCGGGACGAGATGGTCTGCATTCTGCGGAAGCGGGACTTCCAGGTGGACGGTGACCGCATCACCGTGCCCTCCTGGCGGGGCGATGTACAGCGCATGGCCGACCTGGCCGAGGAGGTGGCCCGGTTCCACGG
>JAQXNP010000064.1 GCA_029098065.1 Clostridiales bacterium
CGAGGCGCTGGAGGTCTCCGAACGCTTCAACGCCATCGGCTCCTGTGTAAAGAAGGAGTACACCTATCAGATCTATAACTCCCGGATCCCCCACGCCTTCTACGTGGACCGGGCCTGGTTCTACCCCTATAAAGAGCTGGACGAGCGCGTGATGCAGGCGGCCGCGGACCGCTTTGTGGGCACCCACGACTTTGCCGCGGTAAAAAGCGTAGGCACCGATGTCAAGAGCACCGTCCGCACTGTCCATTATTTCAACATTGAGCGGCGCGGAAAGCGTATCCTCTGCCGGGTATGCGCCAACGGTTTCCTCTATAATATGGTCCGGGCCATGGTGGGTACCGTGGTCTATGCCGCAGAGGGAAAATTCCCTCCGGAAGCGGTCACCGAGATCTTGGAGGGCCGCCGCCGCACCGACGCCGGTCCCACCGCACCGCCGGGGGGACTTTACATGAGCAGACTGTGGTACGATGAACCCGGTCTGAATGAGGGGGCCTTGGAATAGGATGGGTGTGAAACCGGAAAAAAAGTCCAACCCTTTGCTCCGCCTGCTGGCGTTCCTTCTCACCGCCGCCCTGGTGCTGGGTGCGGTCTTTCTGGTGGCCAACTGGCAAAAACTGAACTTTGATTCCATCAAACGCTACTTCACCTACCGGTCTCTGTCCAAAAATGAGAACGGACAGGTGGAGTCGTTCTCCTATGACGGAGATTCCGACAGCGTCTTTGCCTGTCTGGGGGATGATCTGCTGGTCTGTTCTTCCTCCGGGGTGCGGCTCTATTCCCCCAGCGGGACCCCATGGCTGGAGCAGAACTTCCACATGGACCATCCGGCGGCGGCGGTCGGCGGCTCCTCCGCCCTGGTCTATGACGCCGGCGGCAGCGACCTGTTTGTCTACTCCAACCGGGAACAGATCTTTTCCTATTCCGGGGAAAACGGCCTGCCGGTCCTGTCCGCCAGCCTGTCGGCCCAGGGACAGCTCACCATTGTGACCCAGGCCAGCGGCCTTAAGGGAGCCGTCACCGTCTACGACAACTCCTTTCAGCCCATTCTGGGGGTGAATCTCTCCTCCCGCTTCGTCACCGACGCCATTCTCTCTCCCGACGGAAAAACGCTGGCGCTGGCCACCTCCGGCCAGACCGACGGAGTCTATGACAGTCAGATCAGCTTTTACTCCGTCGACCGCACCGGCGGCGGCAACGATCCGGACGCGGTATACTCTCTGGGCAACAACACGGTTCTGAAGCTGAGCTGGCCCTCCGGCCCCCTTCGGGTTCTGGGGGAAAACACTCTGGCTCTGGTCAATCCCGATGGCTCTCTGGCCGGAGAATACTCCTATAACGGCCGCTATCTGAAGGGCTGCTCTCTGGATGGAGACGGATTCTGTACCCTTCTGCTGGGCAAATACCGGGCCGGCACCTCCGCCCAGCTGGTGACGGTGGACCTTACCGGCACGGAAACAGCGGTCCTCTCCCTGGAGGAGCAGGTTCTCTCCCTCTCCTCCTCCGGACGGTATCTGTCTGTGCTCACCGCCGATACCATGGACATCTACACGCAGGATCTGGCCCTTTATCACACCGCTCAGGGGACCCAGGGCGCCCGAAAAGTCCTCCAGCGTGCGGACGGCTCAGTGACCCTTATCGCCGGCGAAACTGCCCGGCTCTATCTCCCCGACTAAGGAAGGAAGGTCTTTCGCATCATGCCGATCATTTGGGATATTCTGATTCTCGCGGCTCTTGTTATCTTCACCACCTGGGGCGTCCACCGCGGCTTCATTCTCACGTTCTGCTCCCTGCTGGCTCTGGTGGTCGCCCTGGTGGGGGCCAATCTGGCCGCCGACGCTCTGGCCCCCAGGCTGGCCGATACCCTCCAGCCCCGGCTGGAGGAATCCATCCGGGAAAGCCTGGAGGAAAAGGCTCAGCAGGCCGGCGCCCAGAACGGGCTGTCTGTGTCCGACACGCTGGCCGCGCTGAAGGAAAAGGGCGGATTCTATCAGTGGGCCGCCGAACGCCTGGAGGATACGCTGGAATCTGTCACCGCCGAGACCACAGCTCAGGTTGCCGCGGCAGCCGCAGCGGCAGTTGCCGAGCGGGTGGCTCACAGTCTCATTTTCCTGGTTGCCTTCTTCCTGGTCCTGATCCTCTGGACTCTGCTGAGCCGGGCTCTGGATCTGGTGGCCAGGCTGCCCGGGCTGAGCTCTCTCAACGGCTTTCTGGGCGGAGCGCTGGGCTTTGTGAAAGGCCTGCTGATCGTCTATCTGGCAGTGTGGATCCTCTGCGATTTCACCGGCTTTGTTTCTCCGGAAACAGTGGGAGACACCTATCTGCTCTCTTTTCTCACCCGGCACAGTCTTTGGGATCTTCTGATGGTGGTGTAACGCGAAAAAAGCCTTTCTATTCCCCTCCTGATGTGGTATAATAGTCGAAATATCCTTTTAATACGAAAGAAGTGTGAGTGAATGAACATCCCAAACACCCTCTCTGCGATTCGGCTGATTCTGGTGCCAGTGTTTGCCAAGGTGTTCTTCTCTTCCAGCCCCTATGCCCATCAGTTGGCCGCCCTGATCTACGCCATCGCCTTTTTCACCGATATTGCCGACGGCTATATCGCCCGGAAATTCAATCAGATCACGCGTCTGGGCCGGGTATTGGACCCTCTGGCCGACAAACTGATGACATTTACCGTCATTCTCTGCATCTGCATAGACGGCATCACCCCCGTATGGGCAGTCATCATTTTTGTCTGCAAGGAACTGCTCATGGGTATCGGCGGAGCCTTTATGCTCCACCGCACACGGGACGTCATCTCCTCCAACTGGCTGGGCAAGGCCTCTACCGGCGTCTTTTTTGTAGTGCTGGCCGTCCTGGTGCTGTTCCCTGTGCCCCACGGAGCGGCAGTCGGGCTGATCTCCTTTGCCCTGGCTCTCACCATCGCCGCTCTGATCCGCTATATCATGGCCTTCCGCCAGGTCATGCGGGACAATCCCGGACAGTAAAGCCGAATATCCAGAATCTGAAACTATTTTGAAACATAAAAACGTGATCTCTTCATACGCAGTTCACATTTTCACTTTAAACTATTTGCCTTAGAGAAACAGATTTCTCTGAAGGTCCGAAATAACAACAACCGGACCCGAAAGGAGTGACCAGTCATGCAGCCTACGCTTTGTTCCAGATGCCATAAGAATGTGGCGGTGGTCTTTGTCCAGAAGATCGAGAACGGCGAGACGAAAACCGAGGGCCTGTGCCTCAACTGCGCCAAGGAGCTGGGGATCAAGCCTGTGGACGATATGATCCAGAAGATGGGCCTTACCGACGACGATGTGCAGAACCTCACCGATGAGATGATGTCCGCCTTTGGCGGCGCTGAGGGTTTGGACGGCCTGACCGCCCAGGACTCCGACAGCGATGAGGAGGACGAGGGCAAAACCGCCACCTTCCCCTTCCTCAACAAGCTCTTCGGCAGCTCCGCCGCTTCCCCCTCCGATTCCTCCTCCGAAAAAGAGAAAAGCGGAGAGTCCTCGGGCCGGGACCGCAAGGAGGAAAAATCCGGCAAGGGCAAGGAGGGCAAGCGGAAGTTTCTGGACAACTACTGCATTTCCCTGACCCAGAAAGCCGCCGACGGCAAGCTGGACAAGATCGTCGGCCGGGATGAAGAGATCGCCCGGACCATTCAGATCCTCAACCGCCGGCAGAAAAACAACCCCTGTCTCATCGGAGAGCCCGGCGTGGGCAAAACCGCCATTGCCGAGGGGCTGGCTCTGCGTATTTACAACGGAGATGTCCCCTATAAGCTCATGGGCAAGGAGGTCTATCTGCTGGATCTGACCTCTCTGGTGGCGGGAACTCAGTTCCGGGGGCAGTTTGAGTCCCGGATGAAGGGCCTGATCGAGGAGGTAAAGAAACTGGGCAACATCATCCTTTTCATTGATGAGGTCCACTCCATCGTGGGCGCCGGCGACGCCGAGGGGAGTATGAACGCTGCCAATATCCTCAAGCCCGCCCTCTCCCGGGGGGAGATTCAGGTGATCGGAGCCACCACCCTCACCGAGTACCGCAAGTACATCGAGAAGGACT
>JAQXNP010000065.1 GCA_029098065.1 Clostridiales bacterium
CCATGATACTCTGTTTCAAATGAAAGGTCAAGGGGCGGGGTCAGGCCACGCTCACCCGTCTCTTCAGACCCACCTTATCCACGCCGTAGGCCAGCACCGCGAAGACGACAGCGCTGCCCACGCCCTGGATCAGCGTGCCCACGAACTGGGGCAGGAAGGCATCCCACGTGCCGGTGAAAAACACGTTGACAAAGGCGTACAGGGTGGGAGACACCAGCCCGGCGATCACCATGCCCACGATGTTATGGGCGCACAGGACTTTTTCGCTCTTCCGGGTAAAGGGCAGGCAGATGATGGCCTTGATGATGAAGGTGGCCAGGGCCCACATGGGGGCGGTGAGCAGGTCGGCCAGGGCCCCGCCGATGGCGCCGGCGGCCATGGCATAGGGAAGGGGCAGCAGGCAGGCGGCCAGGTAAATCAGAGCGTCCCCTACATGGACATAACCGCCGGTGGGCAGGGGGATGTGCAGGATATAGGCGGTGGTGACGCAGATGGCCGCGGCAAAAATGGCGGCGGTCACCAGATTGCGGAGCTTTTCATTTTCTTTCATGGGAAAGACCTCCTTGACGATCCCAACAGATTCTGGTACTATAATAGCAAAAACTGGCCCTTTTAAAATATCCAGTTTCAAACTTTTTTGAGAGGTCAGATTGGAGGGGATTCCATGACGGAACTGACGCCCAGCTTTGACGGAGAGAGACCTCTTTATGAGCAGCTCTACCGTTATATCGTCTCCCAGATCCGGTCAGGGGCGCTGGCGGAGGGGGAAAAGCTGCCCTCCAAACGGCGGCTGGCCGAGCATCTGGGCATCAGCCTCACCACGGTGGAGCGGTCCTACGGCCTGCTGACGGCGGAGGGATATCTGGAGCCCCACCCCCGCAGCGGCTACCGGGTGACGCCCGCTCTGACCATGATTCCCACGGAGCCGCCGCCTCCCCCTCCCGCCAAGGAACAGCGGGAAGTTCTGAACGACTGCTTTTCCACCTCGGCGGTGGACACCTCGGTCTTTCCCTACGCCACTTGGGCCCGGCTGTCCAAGGAGGCGGTGTATGAAAATCCGGACCTGCTCCAGCGGGGAGAGGGCCAGGGGGACTGGGCCATCCGGGGGACGCTGGCAAACTTTCTACACCAGTACCGGGGCGTGAACTGCACTCCGGAGCAGGTGGTGCTGGGGGCGGGCCAGGTGGGGGTCATGTGGGTGCTTCTCCAGCTGCTCCCGGACGCCGTCTTTGCCCTGGAGGATCCGGGAGATGTCTCCCTGCGCCATCTGTTGGACAATCTGCGCCGGCCCTATGTGCCGGTGCCGGTGGACAGCCGGGGGATGGAGGTTTCCGCCCTTCGGGAGAGCGGGGCCAACACGGCGTATGTGACGCCCTCCCACCAGTTCCCGCTGGGGGTGACCACTCCGGTGGGCCGCCGCTCCGAGCTCCTGCGCTGGGCCTATGAGGCTCCCGGCCGCTATCTCATCGAGGACGATTACGACTCGGAGTTCCGCTATTCCTCCCGGCCCATCCCGGCCATGCAGGGGATGGATGAGGGGGGACGGGTCATCTATGTGGGCACCTTCAGCCGGACGCTGGCCCCCTCCATCCGGGTGGCCTATCTCATTCTGCCCCCGCCTCTGCTGGAGATCTACCGGGCCAAATTCGGCCATTCGGCGGCCACCGTCTCCCGATTTGAGCAGGAGACGCTCCACCGCTTTGTGGCCACCGGGAGCTACAGCCGGCATCTGCGCCGGGTGGGGCAGCTCTACCGCCGGCGGCGGGACGCTCTGGTGTCCGCCCTGTCCCCCTGGGGGGAGGTACGGGGAGCGGACGCGGGACTCCATCTGCTCTTCACCCTCCCGGGCCGCCGGGAAGAGGAACTGGTGGCCCGGGCGGCGGAGGCGGGCTACCGGGTCCGTGGACTGAGGGAGTACTGCCATAAAAGCTCTGCCCGTCCGGCCACTCTGGTGCTGGGCTTCGCCGGGCTGCCGGAGGAGAAGGCGGCGGAGGCGGCGGCCGACCTGCGCCGGGCCTTTGGGATGTGAGATATCTATATATGGGGACAGCCGCGGCGGCCGTCCCCAAATATACCGCCTTGACAGATCGAACGGCTGTACTATAATAGAAGTACAAATGTTCGATAAGGAGGGGCCGCCGTGGAGCTCATGGACAAACTGACCATTCTGGCTGACGCCGCCAAGTACGACGCCGCCTGCACCTCCAGCGGAGTGGCCCGGGGCGGGCGGCGCGGCGGCGTGGGCACCACCATGGTCTCGGGCTGCTGTCACTCTTTTTCCGCCGACGGCCGGTGTATCTCGCTTTTGAAGGTGCTGATGACCAACCACTGCCGCTATGACTGCGCCTACTGCGTCAACCGCCGGTCCAACGATGTGCCCCGGGCGGCGTTTACTCCCCGGGAGCTGGCGGAACTGACCATTCAGTTTTACCGGCGCAACTATATTGAGGGGCTGTTTTTGTCCTCCGCCGTGCTGCGGGACCCGGACTATACCACCGAGCGGATGATTGAGGCCCTGCGGCTGCTGCGGACCGAGTACCGCTTCGGGGGTTATATCCACGCCAAGGCCATTCCCGGGGCCGACCCGGAGCTGACCTACCGGCTGGGTCTGCTGGCCGACCGGCTCAGCGTCAATATCGAGCTGCCCTCGGAGGCGTCCCTGACCCGGCTGGCCCCGGACAAGACCAAAGCGGCCATTCTGGCCCCCATGGCCCAGATCCGGGACGGGGCAGAGCGGTCCAGACAGGAGTTGAAGCTGTACCGCCACGCCCCGCAGTTTGCCCCGGCGGGCCAGTCCACCCAGATGATCGTGGGAGCCTCCCCGGAGAGCGACCGGCACATCCTCACGCTGACCGAAGGGCTCTACCGGAAATACGGGCTGAAGCGGGTCTTTTTCTCGGCCTATATCCCGGTGTCGGACAGCGCGCTCCTCCCGGCCCGGGAGGGCTTTCGGCCGCCCCTCCTGCGGGAGCACCGGCTCTATCAGGCCGACTGGCTGCTGCGGTTTTACCATTTCACCGCCGGGGAGCTGCTGGACGAGGGCCATCAGAATTTTGACTCCGCCCTGGATCCCAAGGCGGACTGGGCTCTGCGCCACATGGAATTTTTCCCCGTGGAGGTGAATTCCGCCGCCTATGAGGAACTGCTGCGGGTGCCCGGGATCGGGGTGCGGAACGCCCGGCGCATTCTCACCGCCCGCCGGGTGGGCCCGGTGACCTTCGAGGGGCTGAAGCGGCTGGGGGTGGTTCTGAAGCGGGCCCAGTATTTCATCACCTGCGGCGGGCGGATGCTGCCCGGCCTGCGCTGTTCGCCGGAGGGGGTCTACCGCCGGCTGGCGGGGCTGGAGCGGGCGGCTCTGACGCCGGGGGAGGAATTCAGCCAGCTCACATTGTTCGACGGAGAGGAGCCGGCCTCATGACCGGGGGAGGGGCTGCTATGGTGCAGGTGTGCTGCCGATACGACGGGACCTTCGCCGGATTTTTGACCTGCGTGTTTGAGTGCTATGCCCACCACGAATGCCCGGCGGCCTTTCTCACCGATGGCGACGCGGAGGAGACCCTCTGGCCGGAGCGGCCGGTGGACACCGACCGGCCCAGGGCCCTGCGGGTCTACAAGGCCCTGGCGGGCCGGGTGTCCCCCGCCTTCCGGCAGATCATTGAAAAGGGGTTTCTCACCTGCCTGCCCCAGCGGGAGGTGGACCTGTACGCCCTGATCCGCCGGGGGCTGGACGAGGGAGACCGGGTGCGCCGGGATCTGACCGATCCCACGGTGGCCCGGGTCATGCTGGCCATCCGGAAGCTGGACACCGAGGTGGACCATCTGAAGGGCTTTGTGCGGTTTTCCGATGTGGACGGGGTGCTGGCGGGAGAGATCCAGCCAAAAAACAGAGTGCTCCCTCTGCTGGCCCGCCATTTTTCCGCCCGGCTCAGTGGAGAGCGGGTGGCCCTTTTCGACCGCACCCACCGGGAGGCCCTGTTCTGCGGGGCGGGGCGGTGGAAAATCCTCCCGGTGGAGGAATTTGAGATCGGACCGGGGGATGAGACGGAGCGGGCGTTCCGGGCCCTCTGGCGGCGGTTTTTCCGGACGATCTCCATTCAGGAGCGGCACAATCCCAGGTGCCAGATGACCCATCTGCCCAAGCGCTACCGGGGGGCCATGCTGGAGTTTCAGGCGGAGGAACCCCCTCTGTCCGAACCGGAGGCGGGAAGCTCCGGAGGAATCGTCCCCAGGTTGGGAGATTGACAAAAAATGGCCGGATGATACAATAGGAAACTGGAAAGAAAATAGAAGCCGGGAGGGCGGATCAGGGACGGATATGGGCCGCCCGGCCCGGAATAACTGCGGAGGGACAAGGACCATGTATGATATTCTGATCGTGGGCGGCGGCACCGCCGGCCTCACCGCCGCCATCTACGCCCGCCGGGCGGGCAAGACCGTTCTGGTGCTGGAGGGCGCCGCCTTCGGCGGACAGATCGCCTCTTCTCCCCTGGTGGAGAACTACCCCGGGATCCCGTCGGTGAGCGGACCGGATTACGCCGGCGCCCTCACCAGGCAGGCCGCAGACCTGGGGGCGGAGACCGCCTTCCGGCAGGTCACCGCCGCCGGGAGAACGGAGAACGGCTTCCTGCTCACCGCCGGCAAAAAGACCTTTGAGGGCCGGGCCCTTATCCTGGCCACCGGAGCCCGGCACCGGAAACTGGGGGTGCCCGGTGAGGATGAGCTGGTGGGCCGGGGCGTCAGCTACTGTGCCGTGTGCGACGGGGCCTTTTTCGCGGGAAAGGACGTGGCGGTGATCGGGGGCGGAGACAGCGCCCTCCAGTCCGCCCTGTTTCTGGCCAACCGGTGCCGGACCGTGTATCTGGTCCACCGCCGGGAGGAGTTCCGGGGAGCCCCGGTGCTGGTTCGCCGGGCGGAGGAGAAGGAAAACATTGTGAAAAAGCTCTCCCGGACGGTGTCGGCCTTTGAGCAGGCGGGGACGCTGACCGGGGTGACGCTGAAGCGGACGGACACCGGGGAGACCGAGCACCTTCCGGTGGCCGGGGTTTTCGTGACCGTGGGACAGGAGCCGGACAACGCCCCCTTTGCCGGACTGGTGGAGCTGGACGGCGCCGGCTATATCAAGGCGGGGGAGGACTGCGTGACCCGGACGCCGGGGGTCTATGCCGCCGGAGACTGCCGGACCAAGGAACTGCGCCAGCTGACCACCGCCGCCGCCGATGGCTCGGTGGCGGCCACCGCCGCCTGCCGGTGGCTGGACGAGGGATGATCGGAAAACAGACGCGCCTCCCGCTTCCAGTTAGGAAGCGGGAGGCGCGTTTTTGGCTTGTCAGGGGAGACGTTACAGCCGCTTTTCCAGGCAGACCAGCTGTACGTCCGGGATGCCGTTGAACACGCAGGGAACAATGGAGGCCTCCCGGTAGCCCAGCTTGCGGTACAGCGTCCGGGCGGCCAGATTTCTGGCGTTGGTGTCCATGCGCAGGTAGCGGCATCCGTGCTCCAGAGCGTAACGTTCATAAAAGGCGACGAACCTTGTGCCGCAGCCCTGCCCCTTCACCTGGGGGGAGACCACCAGGGTGTGCAGCACCATGACCTGGTCCCGGGGGGCGGCCCAGCTCCAGGCGGCATGGGCGTATTCCGCCACCTGTTCCCGGTTGATCCGGGCGGCGGCGGTGATCCGGCCGCTGTCCTCCTCCACGAACAGGTCCCCCTGCCACAGAGCGGCCTCCGCGGTCCGGCGGGTGGGGTAGACGCCCCGGATCCAGCCCGTAGTCATCCGGCCCGCCGCTTCCTCCGCATGGATTTCCTCATAGATGGCGGCGATCTCCGGGATATCGCGTTTAACAGCCGGTCGGAACATCGGTGCAAAACTCCTTTTTCAAGTCTCGGATCAGCGTGCGGCGGCGGCCCGGACGGCGCCGGTGTGCTCCGCCGTCCACTGGCCGCTGAAAGGACGGTCATACCAGGGCCCCAGGGCTCCGCCCCGGGCCACCACCGTGAAGAAGCGGGTGAGCTCTTCAGCGGTGCCGGCCACCTCCCCACGGAGAAGGCAGAGGAGGGTGGCGGTGTTCTCCGCGTAAAGCGGATCGGGGTCGGAGGGGAGAAGGGAGCCCTTCGCCGCCGTCCACCGGGGCCAGCGGCTGCCCACCCAGTTGGCCGCGTCGGAGGCCCGGGTGCCCCCCAGACGGGTCTGAAAACGGCACATCCGGCGAAAG
Source organism: Clostridiales bacterium (assembly GCA_029098065.1). GTDB lineage: Bacteria > Bacillota > Clostridia > Oscillospirales > Oscillospiraceae > Vermiculatibacterium. Next base: position 6,213 of record JAQXNP010000065.1, read on the forward strand.
AGCCGCAGGCCGCCGGCGAACTGACCGGGGCGGACACCGGGATAGGCCGCCGCAGTCACGGTCTCGTAAAAGCTGTGGGGCAGGTCCAGGGGGGCGATGGGCGTTTCATGGAGGGGATCGATGCCGTCGGCCAGCATCAGGGTCCGATCCAGTTCGGCCTCCATGCCGGAATGGGTCAGATCGGAGGAGGCGGCCTGAGCTTCGATGTAATAGTGGCACCGGCTGTCCAGCGCGAAATGGCACAAAAAGCCGGCGGCGTATCCCCGGGCGTAGGGCAGGTCGTCCCGCACCGCCTGGAGGAGCCGCTCGGCCACAGGACGGACGGGGCGCTTGTGCATGGTCATCCCGGTGACCCGGGGAAAATTCCGGGTGGCCGGATGGTAGAAAAAAAGAGGGTCCGGACCATAGAGGCCCACATCAAAGGCCTGACGCTGGGACTCCAGCTGGCTCCGCAGGAGAGGCGGGAGCTGGGCCAGGACCTCCCGGCCAAACACAGTATGGGCATAATAATTGGGCATGGCGTCACATTCCTTATCAAAATGAAGCGCAATTTCGTTTTTTAAAAAATCATTTTTCATTATAGCATCTGCCGGAAAGAAAGAAAAGAGGAAAAAGAAAGAGCCGCCCTGCCGGCGGCCCTGATGGTTGGCCTTATTCGTCCCAGTCCGCGTAGTCATCGTACTCGGAAGGACGGCAGCACTTGCAGCCCAAACGCGATCCGACGGTCCGAAAGGCCTCCGTGATCTTATCCCAGTAGGCGATGACACAGCACACCGCCGCGGCCACGGCCAGGCAGGCCCCCACAATTTTCAATACGAAGCGGGCGATTTTCATGACTTCGCGCCTCCTTGTCAGAAATGAGTAGTTTTAGTGTACACGTTTTCCGGGCAAATTACAATCGTTTCCCGCCACTTTTTCCCTTGTAATTTTAGCGAAAATAGAATACAATAGCACCATGATAAAATCGACCCAGTATGGAAAGGAAGGGCCATATATGAAGTTGCAAACCGAGAAAGGCGTCATCACCATCAGCAGCGATGTATTTACCAATATTACCGGCGCTGCCGCCACCAACTGCTATGGCGTCAAGGGAATGGCGATCCGATCCACCACTGACGGCCTGGTCCATCTGCTGCGCAAGGAGTCCATGGCCAAGGGGGTCAAGGTTATTTATAACGACGATGCCACCATTTCCCTGGAGCTCCACATCATCGTGGACAACGGGGTCAATCTGGTGGCTGTGAGCCGTTCCATCATGAGCGAGGTCCGCTATAACGTCAGCCGCGCCACCGGCGTGGAAGTCAAACGGGTGGACATCTACGTAGACTCCATGGTGATCGGCTGAAAGGAAGGGACCGGAAACGATGATAACCACGATCGACGGGGCGCTGTTCTCCAGAATGATCATTCATGGCTCGGAGTGCATCAACGCCCAGAAGCAGCAGATCAATGAGCTGAACGTTTTCCCGGTGCCCGATGGAGACACCGGTACCAATATGTCCATGACCATCGGCACCGCTGCCCAGGAGCTGAGGAAAAAGGCCCCTGCCGCCGTGGGGGAGGCAGCCAACGCCACCGCCAACGCCCTTCTCCGGGGGGCGCGGGGCAACTCGGGCGTGATTCTTTCCCTGCTGTTCCGGGGCTTTGCCAAGGCGGTGAAGGAAAAGGAGACCATCGACGGCCGGGATTTCGCCATCGCTTTGGATTACGGCGTGGCCGCCGCCTACAAAGCGGTCCTGAAGCCGGCGGAGGGAACGATCCTCACCGTTTCCCGCCTTGCCGCCGCGGCGGCGGCCGCCGCCGCCCGGGAGGATTCCGGCGCCCAGTCTGTGCTGGAGGCCGCCATCCGGGAGGGGCTTGTCGCTCTGGACAACACCACCGAGCAGAACCCCGTACTGAAAAAAGCCGGCGTGGTGGACTCGGGCGGAAAAGGGTTCCTGGTCATCCTCCAGGGAATGCTGGATGAGATGAACGGTCTGCCTATGCCCGAGGGGGGCGAAGAGCCCCGGAAGGAGAGCAAGGCTGACTTCGCCGCCTTGGGCGACGAGGATATCACCTTTACCTTTGACACGGTGTTCATCGTCCGCAAGTCCAAGCCAGACGCGGACCTGGAACTCTACCGGGCCTATCTGAACAGCATCGGGGACAGCCTGGTCATCGGGGAGAGCGACGAGGCGTTTAAAGTCCACGTCCACACGGACATTCCGGGAGCGGCTTTGACCGAGGCCCAGAAGTACGGCACCCTGGAACTGGCGAAGATTGAAAACATGCGCACCCAGGCGGAGGATCTGGCCGCCGGCAAGCATGTTCAGAGCACCGACGACCTGGACGAGGTGGAGGCGGAGCTGGAGGGACACGGATCGTCCCGGCCCCGCCGGCCTGCCCCGCCGGAGAAGAAATACGGCGTGGTGGCCGTCTGCGCCGGCGAGGGGCTGGCCGCCGTGTTCCAGGATCTGGGGGTGGACGGCATCATCAGCGGCGGACAGACGATGAATCCGGCCACGGAGGATATCCTCCGCCAAATCGAC
>JAQXNP010000066.1 GCA_029098065.1 Clostridiales bacterium
ACCGCCCTCCGTGCCGCCCTGCCGGAAGATCAGACTCTGTATGTCTGCGTCCAGCCCGATACCTGGTTCGGGGGCTATGACTACCGGGCTCTGGGGGAGATCTGCGACAAGGTCATCCTCATGGCCCACGATTACCAGTGGTCCTCCATCCCCGACTACTATGTGGGCACCTCCAACACCTACTGTCCCGTGACTCCCTTTGATCAGGTCTATACCGCCCTCCAGCACGTTACGGATCCCGCCACGGGCGTCCAGGACAAGTCCAGGATTGCCCTGGCCATCTCCTTCAACACCACCGGGTTCCACGTGGATGAGAACGGCAGGCTGCTGGACACCACCTTCTATCACCCCAGCTGTCAGACCATTGCCCAGCGGCTCCGCCAGCCCGACTCGGTCCGGGTCTGGGATGAGGCCAGCCACAACCCCTGCCTCACCTACACCACCGAGGACGGCGGGCATTATAAGCTGTGGTATGAGGACGCCCGGAGCGTGTCCGACAAGCTCCAGCTGGCCCGGATGTTCGGTGTCACCGGAGTCTCTGTCTGGCGCCTGGGCGTGATCCCCAGCTATTCCGATATTCCTGACTACGACATTTGGGCCGCGCTCTCCGCCCGCTGACCCGCTCCGGCAGGACGGCCCGCCGTTTTCATTCCCTTCGAATCGAGGTTGACGATGCTGTATGTCCGACTCCAAACTGAATTTCAAAACAGTTCTTGCCATGACGTTGGGCGCCTCTCTGGTTGCGGTTGGGGTCTACTTCTTTAAATTTCCCAATCATTTTTCCATGGGCGGCGTCTCCGGCCTTTCCATCCTTCTTGGAAAGGTGATTCCCTCCACACTGGTTACCCCCGCCACCATCAACACCGTAATCACACTGCTTTATCTGGTGCTGGGCTTCGTGGTCCTGGATCACGGCTTCGGCCTCCGGACGGTGTACGGATCTCTGGTCTATTCCGGCCTGATCCAGCTTCTGGAGTGGGTGTGCCCCCTGTCCTCCCCGCTCACGAATCAGAAAATGCTGGAACTTTTCTTCGCGGTGATCCTCCCCGCCCTGGGCTCCGCCATTCTGTTCAATGTGGATGCCTCTACCGGCGGCAGTGACATTCTGGCCATGATCCTCAAAAAGTACACCGGCCTCGATGCGGGGCGAGCCCTTCTCCTGTCCGACATCGCCATCGCCGCCTCCGCCCTCCTGGTCTTTGACATTGAGACCGGACTGTTTTCTCTGCTGGGTCTGATCCTCAAATCGGTTATCGTGGATTCCGTCATCGAATCCCTGAACCGGAAAAAGTCCTTCCTCGTAGTGGTCCACAACCCCGAACCGGTCTGCCATTTCATCAATGACACCATGTGCCGGGGCGCCACAGTCTGGAAGGCCAAGGGCGCCTATACCAATCAGGACCAGTACGTGGTGCTCACCGCCCTCTCCCGCCACCAGGCGGTTCAGCTCCGCAACTATCTGAAGCGGACCGATCCCCGCGCCTTTATGCTCATCACCAACTCCAGCGAGATCTTCGGAAAGGGCTTTCTCCGGGCCTGATTCCTTTCTCTGTCCCGTTTCTTTTCGGGCGCATGGAAATATTTCCCTATTCCCGGAAATCCCCTTTTTTCGCCAAAATGATTTTGGTAAAATATGGTTATCAAAACATTTTCACGAAAGAAGGGGCTTTTTATGTCATTTCTCCGCAAACGTGGTCTGTTTGAGAGCAACCGGGTCCTCTATCTTCCGGTGGCCGTTCTGGCCCCCAACCCGGCTCAGCCCCGGAAACGGTTTTCCCGGGAGGGACTGGAGGAGCTAGCGGCCAGCATTGCCCAGCACGGCATCCTTCAGCCCCTGTCGGTCCGCCGGACGGCGGAGGGCTACGAGCTCATCTCCGGGGAGCGCCGTCTCCGGGCGGCCCATATGGCCGGGCTCACCGAAGTGCCGTGCATTGTGGTCTCCGCTGACGCGGCGGAGTCCTCCCTGCTGGCCCTCATTGAAAATGTCCAGCGCCGGGATCTGGACTTTCTGGAGGAGGCACAGGCGATCCAGGCCCTTCTGGATGCCACCGGCGCCTCCCAGGAGGTCATTGCCAGACAGCTGGGCAAATCCCAGTCCGCGGTAGCCAACAAACTGCGGCTGCAGAAACTCTCTCCGGAGGCGCTCCGCATTCTCCGGGACGCCGGGTTTACCGAGCGCCATGCCCGGGCGCTTCTCCGTCTGAGTACGCCTGCCCAGCAGGAGCAGGCCGCCCGCTATGCGGTGGACCACAGTCTGACCGTGGCCAGGACCGAGGCCTATGTGGACACCATGCTCCGCTCCGCCTCTGCTCCGCCCCCCAGCCGCCAGAGAACCATCTATGTCCTCAAAGATGTCCGTCTCTTCCTCAACACGGTGACCCACGCCCTTGATTTGATGAAAACAGCAGGCGTTCAGGCCGATTGTCAGCGGGAGGACTCCGACCACGAGATCCTCCTCACCATTCGCATTCCCCGATAACAGACTGTTTCTGTCAGCAGACTGCGGAAACGGGCAACCGGAGGTTTCACGTGAAACCTCCGGTTTTTTATGAAACTGTCCGTCCAAAAAAGAACCTCACCGTGTTTTTCTCCGCCCCGCTATTGAAAAGCGGAAATTCGCCGGTTATAATAGGTCATGTCTGAAAAACTACTTATTTTAAAGAAGGACTGCAACGCTATGGCGAAACGAATCGCAATCGTGAACCAGAAGGGCGGCGTGGGAAAGACCACTACCTGCGTCAACCTGGCCTCCGCCCTGCGGGCCAAGGGGAAACGCGTGCTGGTCTGTGATTTTGATCCCCAGGCCAACGCCACCTCCGGCTTCGGGATTGACAAGACCACCGCTTCTCCCAGCATTTACGAGGTGCTCATTGACGGTGCGGAGTGCCGCCGGGCCATTCGGTCCACTCCCTACTGCGATGTCATTCCTGTCAACAAGTCCTTGGCTGGGGCCGGGATTGAGATGATTGGCATCCCCGATCGGGAACACCTCCTCCGCCGGGCCCTGGACACGGTGGCGGAAAACTATGATTATGTCCTGATCGATTGCCCCCCCTCCCTGGAGCTGCTCACCCTCAACGCGCTGTGCGCCGCCGATTCCGTGATCGTTCCGGTCCAGTGTGAGTATTACGCGCTGGAGGGCCTTTCCGATCTGCTGGGCACCATCCGCATTGTCAAACGTTCCCTCAATCCCGGCATCCATCTGGAGGGCGTGGTTCTGACCATGTATGACAGCCGGACCAATCTGTCCATGCAGGTGGCGGAAGAAGTCAAGCGCCACTTCCCGGGCCAGGTCTACGCCACAGTCATCCCCCGGAACGTCCGCCTCTCCGAAGCGCCCAGTCACGGCAAGCCCATCGATGTTTACGATCCCTACTCCCGGGGCGCAGAGTCCTATGCCTCCCTGGCGGAAGAGGTAATCGCAAAGAATACCTAACAGGCAGGTTGATTCCGATTGTTTCACGTGAAACAACCGATTACAGAAAGAAGGTTTGCATATGGCAAAGGAACGCGGCCTGGGACGAGGTCTGGACGCCCTCTTTGGCGACACCTCGCTCCAGACCCAGGGAGACGGCCCTCTCTCACTCCCGATCTCTCAGGTCGAGCCCCGGCCGGGACAGCCCCGGACCCGGTTTGACCAGGAATCTCTGGCCGATCTGGCCGACTCCATCCGCATTCACGGCATCATTCAGCCCCTCACCGTCCGGCGGCTGTCCTCCGGCTATTATCAGATCATCGCCGGAGAACGGCGCTGGCGGGCCGCCAAGCTGGCCGGTCTGTCCGAAGTTCCCGCGGTGGTCATAGAGGCTGACAACAAAAAGGCTGCCGAACTGGCCATGATCGAAAATCTCCAGCGGGAGGATCTGAACCCCATGGAAGAGGCCCGGGGCTACCAGTCTCTCATCGAGGAATACGGGCTCACCCAGGATGAGGTGGCCCAGCGGATGGGAAAATCCCGTCCCGCCGTCACCAACGCCCTGCGGCTCACCACCCTTCCCGACACCGTCTGCCAGTTGCTGGAGGAGGGCAGGCTCTCCGCGGGCCACGGCCGCGCCATCCTGTCGGCAGAGGGAAAATCCGCCCAGCGTCAGCTGGCCCAACGGGTCATTGAGGAAGGGCTGTCCGTCCGCCAGACCGAGGCGCTGGCGAAAAAGATGAACCGGGAGGCCGAGCTGGCCCGGGACGGTGTTCCGGCCAAGCCGGACGACCCCTACAAAATGTACCGGGACGCGGCAGCGAAAGAGCTTTCCGACCGCTTTGGCCGCCGGGTCGCCATCGTCCACGGGGCCAAGAAGGGCAAAGTGGAGCTGGAATATTACAATGACGATGACCTCAACGACCTTCTGGATCTTCTGGAGCAGATCAAGGCCCAGCCGAAAGGAGGAGCCGCTCTTTGAATGATTTAGAAGACCTGCAGCATCAGGCCGAGCACACCAAACCCCATCGGCACATGTCTGTGCTGGGCTATCTGGCCATCCTGTTCGCCATGGCCTTTCTCCTGCTGCTGGTGGCCTACCTCCAGCAGCAGCGGGCCAACGCGGAGGCCACCGACGCATTAAAGCAGTCCGTCTCCACCGTGGAATCCATTCAGAACCTGATGGCCGACAATGAGAGC
>JAQXNP010000067.1 GCA_029098065.1 Clostridiales bacterium
ATCAGTCGGGCCTCGGAAGCCTTGATCAGCTCATCGCTGATATCCCGAACCACCACGGTCTTGCCGCTGCGGGCAAACACCTGGGCGATATCCAGGCCCATGGTGCCGCCGCCGATCACGACTACCTTTTCGATGCTCATATGTAGTACGCGCTCCTTTCCGTTATTTCCTTAACGTTATTTTTTTAACAATACGTTGGGGTAAAAAATCGCAACTTTCCTTTCCCGGAATTCCGGGTTCCTAAGTTGCGTCATCGATGAACAGGTATTCTGCCCCGCCTGTTCCTGTTCAGTATAGCTCTTTTCCCGGGCAAACGCAAGCGAAAATTACTCATTACAGAAATTTTTTTCAAAACTGACCGGGATATTCCGTAAAATATGTTTTAGAAATATGTCAACCAAATGTTGGGAAACGGCCCTTTCAGGCGCTCTCCGCCTCTGAAATGCCGCCCCGCGGCGCATCATCCCGTCAGTCCTGTCAGCCAGTTGACCAGCGGAAGATAGGCAATGGGCAGAAAGATCGCCGGCAGCATATTGCCCACCCGGATTTTTTCCTTGGGCAGCTCCAGCATATTGAGAGAGATCCCGACAATGATGGCGCCTCCCACCGCGCTCATCTCGTTGATGACCTCCGGGCCCAGGTAGGGCCCCACCGCTCCGGCCAGCAGAGTCATTCCCCCCTCATAAATCAGGATGGGAATGACGGAGAACGCCGTCCCCATTCCCATCGCCGCCGAGAAGGTAATGGCGCTCACTCCGTCCAAAATGCTCTTGGAGATCAGAATGTCATAATTGTGGTTCAGTCCCGCCTGAAGGGAGCCGTTGATCGCCATAGCCCCTACGCAGTAAAGGACGGTGGCGGAGACAAACCCCTCCACGAACCGGCTGCTGCCGCCGCTCCGGGTCAGCTTGGATCTGAGCAGTTCCCCCGCTTTTTCCATCCGCCGCTCGATGTTGATCCACTCCCCCATCAAAACGCCGATCACCATACAGATAATGACGCACAGGGTGTCCTCGGTCCCCAGCAGGAAGGTCATGCCGATCCCCAGCGTACATAAACCAAGAGCAGTCATCACCGCATGGCTCATCCGCTGGGTAAACCGGCTTTTGAGCAGCAGGCCCAGTATGCTGCCCACCAGCACCAGAATCACATTGATCAATACCCCAAGCACGTGCTCCACTCCCTTTGAAAACGCCGAAAATCTTTGTTATTTTACACGGTTTTCCGGCATTTGTCAAAGGATTGCGCCGCATGGAGAGCCCGTCCGGCGAATAATCTGTATCATCGAGAGAGAGGGGGCCTTTTTTTGAAACCCATGTCCGCGCTGCGCTCCACCATCCTGCTCACCGCCGTAAGTCTCTTTGCCCAGGCCGTAGGCTTTGTCTACCGGGTTTTCCTCTCCCGGATGGTGGGCTCTGAGATCATGGGGCTCTATCAGCTGGTGATTCCTGTCCTGTCGGTGCTCATGTCTCTTACCGCGGTTGGATTCACCGTGGCCTGTTCCAACCTCTCCTCCCGATACCGGGCTTTGGGAAATCAAAAGGCGGTGGCTCAGGTGGTCCGGCAATGTGTCCTGGGATTCCTCGCCGCCTTCTCCGTGGTAGCCGCTGTGGTGGTCCCCCTCTCAGACGCCATCTCCGTCCATCTGCTGGGGGACGCCCGCTCCCGGCTTGGGCTGCTGCTCCTCCTCCCCTGCGTCCTTCTCACCGGGCTGGAGAATATCCACAAGCACTATTTCTACGGCACCGGCGCAGTCCGCCCCCCCGCCGCCACCGAGCTGTGCGAACAGCTCATCCGCACCGGGGCCGTGCTGGGTCTGCTGTGGCGATTCCTGCCCCAATCCCCTGAGCGGTCAGTCGGGCTCATCGTCTGCGGCATGATCCTTTGCGAGATTTTCTCCGCCGTCACGCTCACCATTCTCTACCGCCGGGACCTGGGGCCGTGTCCCGCCGGAGCCGGGGCCAACCGAAAAACCCTCTCCCGGCAGATCTGGAAAATCGCTCTGCCCATCGGCTGGACCTCCCTCCTGGGCAACCTCATGGGGGCGGCCACCTCGGTCATGATCCCCCAGCGGCTGGTAAAGGCCGGGGCCAACGTATCCGAGGCCATGAGCGCCTTCGGCATCATGTGCGGCATGACGGTCCCCATGCTGGCTCTCCCAACCGCTTTTGTCTCCGCCATGGGGCTGGTGCTGGTTCCCAAACTGGCCGAAAGCGCCGCTCTGGGCCGCGGCAAACAGGCCTGCCGGCAGGTCTCCAAGGCGCTGTTCGTCACCTCTCTGCTCATTCTGCCCGCTTCCGCCGTTCTTCCGGTCCTCGCCCCGGCACTGGGTCAGGCACTCTTCCGGGAGCCCACCGCCGGTGACTATGCCCTTCCCCTGTCCGTGGGGCTTGCCCTCTCCTGCTGGGAATCCGTGCTGGCCTTCTCTCTCAACGGCTTGGGGAAGCAGACCGCGGCCGCCCGGAACTCCCTGATCTGCGGGGCGCTTCAACTTATGATCACCTGGGTCCGGATGGGCACTCCCGGTGTTGGTTTGAGAGGCTATGTGGAGGGCTTTCTGGTCAGCACCGTTCTGGGCATCTGGCTCAACTGGCGCTCCGTGAGGCAGGCCATCGGCCTCCGGCCTCAGTGGTTCCACTGGCTGGCGGCCCCCGGCCTGGGCGCCCTGCTGACCGGGCTGTGTGTCAATCTGCTCTATTCTGTGCTCTCCCGGACCGGTCTGTCCCCATTGTCAAGCTGTTTGATCTGTTTCGCTTTCGGCGGAATCCTATACCTGTGCACCCAGATCGCCCAGGGTACCGTCTCCAGAATCGGAGGACGCGCCGCCCCTCTCCTCAATCTCCGCAGGTGACAGAAGAGGCCTCCCCGGCGGGGAGGCTTCTTCCTGTTATTTTGCCATGAAAAAGCGTTCCAGAAGGCTTTGGAAAATACCGGGCACTGTGAGCCGCTCCACCGCCTGAGACGCCACGATGGGGATAACCTCCCTCGTCTGTCCGTTTATGGTGACCGTCAGTTCTCCCAGCTTCTGCCCCTCCTCCACCGGCGCCTCCACATCGGAGCAGAGGGTCACGTTTGTCTCCACGTCGTTGACCTGGGCCTTCTCGATCAGGATCCGGCCGGTTCCCGCCAGCACCGGCTGAACCTGTTCCTGCTCTCCCAGCAGCACGTCCACAGGCGGGAGGGCCTGGGCAGGTTTTCCCTCCACCACCGTGTAGTTGGCAAAACCGAAGTTCAGCATGGATTTGGCCGATTCATTGCGGATATCGCGGGTCTCCGACTTCATGACCACGGCAATGAGCTCCATCCCGTCCCGCTCGGCGGTGGCGGACAGGCAGTAGCCCGCCGAGGCGGTGAAGCCTGTTTTCAGCCCGGTAGCCCCGTCATAAAATCGGATCAGTTTGTTGGTGTTGGCCAGCTGAAACGCCCCATCCCGGATGGAGTCCATCCAGATGGTGGTGTATTCCCGGACAGACGGGTGGTGCAAAATGAGCTCCCGGCTCATCAGGGCGATATCATAGGCCGAGGTGAGGTGCCCCGGGGCGGGCAGGCCGGTGCAGTTCAGGAAGGTGGTGTCCTCCATGCCCAGCTCCGCCGCCCGCTGGTTCATCCGCTCCACAAAGGCGCTCTCGCTCCCCGCCACCCGCTCGGCCAGGGCCACGGCGGCGTCGTTCCCCGACACCACCGCCACCGCCTTCATAAGATCCCGGACGGTCATGGTCTCCCCTTCCTTCAGGTAAACCTGGGAACCTCCCATGGAGGCCGCCCGGGCGGAGACCCGGACGGTCTCATCCGGGGAGAGGAGCCCGGCGTCCATGGCCTCCATCACCAGAAGCATGGTCATCACCTTGGTGACGCTGGCCGGTTCCAGCTTGTCGTGAGGGTTTTGCTGATACAGGACCTCCCCGGTCTCTTTTTCCATCAGCACAGCGGCGCCGGCACTGACCTCCGGGGCTCCGGTCACCGTGGCCCCGGCGGGAAGGATCAACAGAGAAGCGGCCAAAACAGCCGCGAGCACTTTTTTCATGGTCCTGCCTCCATTTTCTCTTGTTTCAAGCACTGCCTTTAAGATACGGAATTTCTCCCAGAGTATGCAGGGGGTTTTTGGATGGAAGTTCTCTGCAAAATCGTCCGAAGAGGGCTACCAAGGCCGCCCATTTTTCAAAACGGGGCAGGACCCGGACCGCCTTCCGAAAACGGCCCCGCACACTTTGTGAAAATTGACAGGGCTTTCCCTCTTTACATTTTTACTTTAGTGTGTTACTATACGAAAGTCTTAACTCTTGCACGCTAATACGTTAAAGGAGGATACCTGATATGAAGAAGTATATCTCTCTTGCTCTGGCCATGGCTCTTGGCCTGTCCCTCGCCGCCTGCGGCGGCAGCGCCGACAGCGCTCCGTCCGCCGAACCGTCTCAGGCCGCCGAGAGCGCCGCCGCAGAGACCGCTCCCGCCGAAAGCGATCTGGCCTATGTGCAGGACAAAGGCACCCTGGTGGTGGGCATCACCGAATTCGAACCCATGGATTACCAGGACGCCGACGGCAGCTGGATCGGCTTTGACGCCGATATGGCCAAGGCCTTCGCCGAGAGCCTGGGCGTGGATGTAGAGTTCCAGATCATCGACTGGGACAACAAGGTTCTGGAGCTGGACGGCAAGACCATTGACGTGGTCTGGAACGGCATGACCCTCACCGACGAGGTCAAGAGCGCCATGGAGTGCTCCAACGCCTACTGCAACAACGCCCAGGTCGTCATTGTCCCCGCCGACAAGGCCGCTGATTATGAGACCGTGGACAGCGTCAAGGGCCTGACCTTCGCTGTGGAGGCCGGCTCCGCCGGCAAGGCTGAGGTGGAGGCCCTGGGCGCCAGCTACACCGAGGTCGCCGATCAGGCCACCGCCCTGCTGGAGGTCTCCTCCGGCACCGCCGACGCCGCCGCCATCGACTCCCTGATGGCCGCCGCCATGGTGGGCGAGGGCACCAGCTACGCCGATCTGACCTATACCGTGGGCCTCAACAGCGAGGAGTACGGCGTGGGCTTCCGGAAGGGCTCCGATCTGGCAGAAAAGCTCAACGAGTTCTTCCATGCCAGCTATGCGGACGGCTCCATGCTGAAGATCGCCGAGACCTACGGTGTTCAGGCGGCCATTATCGAACAGTAATCCGACTTCTCCATCCGCTTTTTCACCGTCATAGGGGCGGCCCTTTACGGCCGCCCCTATGGTGGCGTTTTATCCACTGTTTAGAAGGAAAGAAAACGAGGTGGTCTCTCCCGTGTTTACTACCGTTATCGGCGCCCTGAACGTGGGCTTTCTGCAGACCCTGAAGCTATTCGCCGTCACCCTCATCGGCGCCCTTCCCCTGGGTCTGATCATCTCCTTCGGCTCCATGAGCCGCTGGCAGCCCTTCCGCTTCCTCCGCCGCCGGAACGGCCGGGGCGCCCGGATCCTGGCCGGCTTCCGGCCCATCAGCGCTCTGTGCCGGATTCTGGTATGGATCATCCGGGGAACCCCCCTGATGCTGCAGCTCATCATCATCGACTATATCCCCGGCCGGATCAGGGATCACAGCCCCTGGGGCACCGGAGAGACCGGACGGTTCCTGGCCTCGGCCATCGCTTTTATCATCAACTACGCCTGCTATTTCTCCGAGATCTACCGGGGCGGCATCCAGGGCGTCCCCCGGGGCCAGCAGGAGGCCGGCATGGTGCTGGGCATGACCAAGCGGCAGATCTTCTTCAAGGTCACTCTGCTGCAGATGATCAAGCGCATCGTCCCCCCCATGTCCAACGAGATCATCACTCTGGTGAAAGACACCTCCATCGCCCGCATCATCTCCATGCAGGAAGTCATCTGGGCCGGCTACGCCTTCCTCAAGGGCTCCCACGGATATTCCGGCCTGATCTGGCCCCTGTTCTTCACCGGCGTGTACTACCTGATCTTCAACGGCATACTCACCATTCTCCTAGGCCAGCTGGAAAAGAAGCTGGATTATTTCCGAGCGTAAGGGGGCCGCGGCATGACCATTCTTGATATACAGCACATCGAAAAGCATTTCGGCGACACCGAGGTACTCAAAAACATCGGTTTCTCGCTGGATGAGGGGCAGGCTATGGCCATCATCGGCTCCTCCGGCTCGGGAAAGACCACGCTGCTCCGGTGTCTCAATTTTCTGGAGACCCCCGACTCAGGCGTCATCTCCGTCCGGGGCAAGGTCATCTTTGACGCCGCCGACCCCGCCACCCAGCGGGAGAATGAGGTGCGGGAAAAGCGCCTCCATTTTGGGCTGGTGTTCCAAAACTTCAACCTCTTTCCCCAGTATACCGCCCTGGAAAATGTGACCCTGGCGGTGAAGCTTCGCCAGCCGGACAAGAGCCGCTGGGCCGCCATTGATGAGCAGGGGATGGAACTGCTGGGCCGGATGGGACTGGCTGACCGGGCCTCCCACTACCCCCACCAGCTTTCAGGCGGTCAGCAGCAGCGGGTGGCCATCGCCCGGGCGCTGGCGCTGAAGCCCGATGTGCTCTGCTTCGACGAGCCCACCTCCGCCCTGGACCCCGAACTCACCGGGGAGGTCCTTCGGGTCATCCGGGGGCTGGCGGAACAGCGGACCACCATGATCATTGTCACCCACGAGATGGCTTTCGCCCGGGATGTGGCCGACGAAGTCCTCTTCATGGACGGAGGCGTCATTGTGGAGCGGGGTCCCGCCCGTCAGGTCATTGAGCATCCTCAGGAAGAGCGGACGAAACAGTTCCTTTCCCGTTACTCCAATTCCTGATCCGTCAAAAAGAGCCGCGCCCGGTGGGTGCGGCTCTTTGCGTCTGCCGGAAAAAGCGGCAGCCCGCTGCGTGCGGGCTGCCGTTTTTTCCCTATTTACTGGATGGATGCGGAGACCATCTGAGCCATCTGGCTCCGGGTCAGCGGTCCGTCAAAGCCCAGCGTATCCTCATACCCGGCCTGATACCGCTCCAGCATCAGGGCCATCTCCCCGGCAGTCACCGGTTCGTCGGGGAGGAAACGGCCCTGGCCGTCCCCCTCCACGATGCCGCTGTCCACGGCCCAGCCCACATAGCCGGAATACCAGGAGCCCGCCTCCACATCAGAGAAGGTCCCGGTCTCCTTCTGTTCCGCTCCGGCCAGCCGGGCCAGCACCGTAATGGCCTGAGCCCGGGTGACAACTCCGTCGGGAGAGAATCTGTTATTCCCGACTCCGTTTACGGCCCCGGCCCGGTAAAGGGTCCTGATTGCCTCATACCCCTCATCGGTCTCCCGCACATCCGTGAACGGCAGGGCCCCGACGGTAAAGGAGATCTGCGTGGCGCCGGTATAATCCTCGTTCCCGGAGACTACTGCCGCTGTCAGCGTATAGTTTCCGTCCTCCGTGGGCAGCAGCGCGTTCACAGCGTCCAGCCCGTCGGAGAGGAGGCAGGAGGCGGCGTAGTCCTCCGAGGGATCATCCGTCACGCTGATCTGCACCAGGGCAGGATCAAGCTCCACGCTGGGCGTAACGGCGGTAATGACTTCGATCACCGTATTCTTCCCGGAGCGGACCGCTCCCTCTACGGTAAAGGTCACCCGGATCTTGCCGGAGGCGTCGGAATCGCACACGCCGGAGAAGGACTTGGTGGTCTCCGTCAGCACAAAATCAGTGGAGCCGGAGCCGTCGGCCTGGCTGTCTCCGCCGGGAAAACCGCCTTCCGGCCGCTGTCCGCCGAAGCCCTCAGGGAGTTCCATGCCCTCAGGGGGTTCCATCCCTTCGGGAAGTTCCATGCCCTCGGGAGGCTCCGGGCGCTCCCCTTTCTGGCCGCCGGGACGGTCCGGCGGATTTTCTCCATCCGGGAACTGGCCCTCCATTCCCTCGGGGCGTCCGCCGCCGAGACCGCCGTGTCCCATGCCGAAGCTGTTGCCGCTGTAACACTGGAGCACATCATCCACATAGACGTGATACGTGGTATCCAGTTTCAGCTCCGGAACCGAGAGAGTGATCGACTGACATTTTTTCCGGGTGACGGCGCTCCACAGCTCATTCCCGCTCTCATCCCGGAGGGAAACAACGCTCCCCGCCGGCAGCGTGGAGGCAAAGGCCAGCTCCATGTAGGGCTGCTCCGAGGCGCTGTCGGCGGCGTCGTTCCGGGTTCCGAAGGCGTACACGCTGCCGCCGTTGATCAGGATGGGCTGATCGGCGTCGATGCCCCCGTCAGGAGAGGTCTCGTTGGCCATGGTCCACACGGCGCCGCCGTTGATGACCAGATAGCCGTTGGAGTCGATGCCGTCGCCCTCGGCGCCGTTGCCGCCATTGACGGTGAGACTGCCGCCGTTGATGGTGGTGACGCTCACTCCGTCTTCATTGGTGTTGATGCCGTCATCCTGAGAGGTGATGGAGATGGTGCCGCCGTTGATGGTCAGATGCAGTTCGGCGTCCATTCCCTCGTTATCCGCGATGATGTTGAGCACACCGGAGTCATCTCCGTGGTCGCCGTCCACATTCATGGACATTTTGGAATAAAAGGCCCCATCGTACTTGTGGAGCTTTTTGGTGGTGCCCTCCTTGTAAATACGGGCCACGTGGGAGCCGGTGAAGGTGTTCTCACTGCCGGCGGCGATGATGACGTTGGCGCCGGCGGCAGAGGTATCCACAACGGGGGAGGCGGTCTCCGGATCATCGGAGCCGCACTCATAGACATTGTAGAAGATCAGGGCCGGAGCCACCGTGCAGGTCACATCCACATTGTCCAGAATGAGGGTGACCACCGCGGCGGGGTCCTCCTTCGCGTCCTCACCCAGATCCACAGCGATCTGCCCGGCGGAAAGGGAACCGGTGAGCCGGTAAGTGCCGGGCCGGGTGATGGTGACTACGGTGTGGGCCGCCGCCTCTTCGGCGGAGTGCATCTCGCTCTCCGTGCCCTCGCCGTAGGTGCTGTCGGTGCCATCCTTGTAATAGACGATCTCCGCCCCGGTATAAACGGCGGCGGTCTCTTCGGTGGAGGCGGTCTGTCCGTTCACCGTAACAGTTTGATCGGAGAGGACGATGTCTGTCTCGTCATCCGCCGCCCAGGCGCCGCAGGTGATGCCTGAAAGGGCCACCGCAGCGGAGAGAAGCAGAGCCGGGATCTGTTTTCGCTTCATTATGGATCATCCTTTCATCCACTGAGATGACGAGAGTATAACATTGAAACTTAAAATTAGTCTGAAGCATCCGGCCGCCGGTTCTGAGTACGGCGGCTTCCTTTCCCCGGTTCCCCGCGGGACCTCCGCCCTTCCCGCCGCATAGATTAGGGTGGCGCCTGCCGGAACGGCGCCGTATTTCGGAGGTGAACCAACTTGAACGATATTCCTCTCTCCTCCCTCCTTCCCGGCCAGCGGGCGGTCGTCTGCGGCTCCTCCGCCACCGGTGAGACCCGGCGGCGGCTTCAGGATCTGGGCTTCATTCAGGGGGCCAGCGTGGCCTGCCTCGGCCGCAGCCCGCTGGGAGATCCCTCCGCCTACCGGATCTGCGGGGCGGTCATCGCCCTGCGGGCGGAGGACTCCGGCCGGGTAATGGTGGCCCTATGACCGCCCCCCTTGCTGTCCGGAAACGGGCGGACAGTGACCGGATCGTGGCCCTGGCCGGCAATCCAAACGTGGGCAAATCCACCATTTTCAACGCCCTCACCGGACTGCACCAGCATACCGGCAACTGGCCGGGCAAGACGGTGGCCAACGCCCAGGGCTGGTGCTCTTTCCGGGGCAGCGGCTATGTCCTGGTGGATATCCCAGGCTGTTACTCCCTCTTCGCCCACTCCGCCGAAGAGGAGGTGGCCCGGGACTTCCTCTGCTTCCAGGCCCCCGACGCCGCCGTCGTGGTGTGTGACGCCACCTGCCTGGAGCGCAATCTGAATCTGGTCCTCCAGGTCATGGAGGCCGTCCCCCGGGTGGTGGTGGCGGTGAACCTGATGGACGAGGCTGAGCGCAAGGGCATTTCCCTGGATCTGGGACTTCTCTCCCGCAGGCTGGGAACGCCGGTGGTGGGCACCGCCGCCCGGAACGCCCACGGCCTGGACTGCCTGATGTCCGCCCTGGAGGGAGCGCTGGCCGCTCCGCCCCGCGCCGCGCCCGCCGTGTCCTATCCCGACTACATAGAGAAAGGGCTGGAGGAACTGGTGCCCCTGGTGGAGCCCCTTTCCGGGCCGGCCAGCCCCCGATGGCTGGCCGCCCGGCTGCTGGACGCGGATGACAGCCTCACCGGCTCCATGATCCAGTTCTTAGGCCGGGACCCCGCTCAGTCCCCCGCCGTGGCGGAGGCGCTGACCGGGCTGCGGAAACGCTGGGCCGGGATGGGGATCCGCCCGCAGGCTCTCCGGGACGATCTGGCCGCCGCCTTCCTCACCCGGGCGGAAGCGCTTTGCCGGGATGTGGTTTGCTCCGGCGGAGCGCCCGACCGGAAAGACCGGCTCCTGGACCGGATCTTCACCAGCAGGGCCGCCGGCTTCCCCATCATGCTCCTGCTTCTGATGGGCATTTTCTGGCTCACCATCGTGGGGGCCAACTACCCCTCCGCCTGGCTGTCCGCCCTCTTCGCCCGGCTGGGAGACATCCTGACCCATGCTTTGGAAGTCCTCCGGGCCCCGCCGGTGGTCACCGACGCCCTGATGAACGGGGTCTACCGGGTGATGACCTGGGTCGTCGCGGTAATGCTGCCCCCCATGGCCATCTTCTTCCCCCTGTTCACGCTGCTGGAGGACTTCGGCTATCTGCCCCGGGTGGCCTTCAATCTGGACCGCTGCTTTCACTGCTGCAAGGCCTGCGGCAAACAGTCCCTGACCATGATGATGGGCTTCGGCTGCAATGCCGCGGCAGTCACCGGCTGCCGGATCATCGACTCCCCCCGGGAACGGCTCATCGCCATCCTCACCAACGTCTTTGTCCCGTGCAATGGCCGCTTTCCCATTCTGATCACCCTGATCACCCTGTTCCTGGCCGGCGCCGGGCCCTGGGCGGGACTGCGGGGCGCCGTCCTTCTGGCGGGGATCATCGTTCTGGGGGTAGTCATGACCCTGCTGGCCTCCCGCCTGCTGTCCGGCACCGTCCTGAAGGGAGTCCCCTCCTCTTTCACACTGGAACTGCCTCCCTATCGTCCGCCCCAGGTGGGGAAGGTCATCGTGCGCAGCGTCATTGACCGGACGCTGAAGGTGCTGGGCCGGGCGGTGCTCTCCGCCGCGCCGGCGGGGCTGGTCATCTGGCTGCTGGCCCATGTCCGGGTGGGGAGCGGCACGCTGCTGGCCCTCTTCACCGCGTTTCTGGACCCGCTGGGGAGGGCCCTGGGCATGGACGGAGTCATCCTGTCCGGCTTCCTGCTGGCCCTCCCCGCCAACGAGATCGCCCTGCCCATTATCCTGATGTCTTACACCTCCGGCTCCGCCCTGATGGAACTGGAGGGGGCCGCCCTGATGTCCGTTCTCTCCGCCCACGGCTGGACGGCCTCCACGGCGGTGTGCGCCGCCCTCTTCACGCTGATGCACTGGCCCTGCGCCACCACCCTCCTCACCATCCGGAAGGAGACCGGCAGCTGGAAATGGACCGCTCTGGCCTTTGCCCTGCCCACCCTCTGCGGAATGGCCGCCTGCCTTCTGGTCCGGCTGATCTCGTTTCTGCTGTAACCCGGCCGCGCAAAGACCGGGCCTCCCGTCAAAGGGCGGGAGGCCCGATCCGTCTGTTATCCGATTTCAGTCAGCTCGCCCAGCAGCCCCTCATACTGGACGCCCTCCCGAATGGGGGTCCCCAGCTCCAGGGTACGGCGGGCGCTCCGGCCCACAAATTCCACTGCCCGGGCCGTCGCCTGCTTCAGGCTCCTGCCCCGGAGCAGCTCGCCCAGGGCCACACTGGCGAAGAGATCCCCGGTACCCGGGAACTCGGCGGGCTCCTCCCGGGCGGCGGAGAAGGCGGTCTCGCCGCTCTCCCGGTCAAAGCTGGCCGCTCCCACCATATCCTTTTCAGGATGGATGCCAGTGAGGATCACCGACCGGCGGCCGCCCTCGCTGAGCCGCTCCAGCCATATCCGGAGGCCCGCCTCCGTCCTGGGCGCGCTGTGGTAGTCCTCTCCCAGCAGGATGGCCGCCTCGGTGAGATTGGGGGTGATGACATCGGCCAGTTCCGCCAGTTCGCACATCTTTTCACACATCAGGGGCGTATAAGTACGGTAGGGCTTGCCCCAGTCCCCCATCACCGGGTCCACCATCACCAAAGTGTCCGCTCCCCGGAAGTCCCGGAGGAACGCCCCCAACACCTCGATCTGCTCCGCCGAACCCACGAAGCCGCTGTACAGTGCGTCAAAATGGACGCCCAATTCCTTCCAGTGTTCCGAGGAACCGCTCATCTCTCCCGTCAGATCCCGGAATACAAAGCGGTCAGAGGGGGGAAAGATCGTGGACGCGGACAGATAGGCGGTGGGCAGGGCCGAACACCAGCAGCCCATGGCGGACAGGACAGGCAGGACAATGCCCAGGGAGCACCGTCCCATACCCGAGAGATCGTGGATGGCGGCCACATGGGGCGCTTGTTTCATGGAGCAGACTTCCCTTCTTTGGATTGTCCTCATTATATCCGCTTTCCCCGGAGAACGCAACGATTGACGGAGCACAATTTTATGTGATATACTACGAACGCAGCCCGGAGCAGCGAAACCCGCGGTGGTGCCGGAGCTTGACTTCCCCGGCCCGGCAAGGCCTTCTGCCCCGCGGACCGGAGGGAAAACACATCCTCGCCGCTTTCATATGCGGGTATGGTGAAACCGGCATGACGCCTGATTTGCTGGGAAGGTCCTGCCGTTCCCTGCAGCGCCCCCTTCCCCCAAAAACGAAATATGCGCCTGTGATGAAATTGGTAGACATGCGAGATTTAGGTTCTCGTGCAGCAATGCGTGTGGGTTCGAGTCCCTTCAGGCGCACCACGTCGTCGCGGACTTCATATCGTTCGCGACGACTTTTTATTTTAAAAAGTCATCGCTCATTCATTCCG
>JAQXNP010000068.1 GCA_029098065.1 Clostridiales bacterium
GTCAAAAATCGTTTTGTCGAGCCCCATATTGATGAAGCCAGCAACATTTTCCCCAAGCACCCAACGGGGCCGCAGTTCGGCAATAACGCGGCACATTTCCGGCCACAGGTAGCGTTCATCCGCAAAGCCCCGCCGCTTTCCTGCGGTGGAAAAGGGCTGACAGGGGAAGCCGCCGGAAATGATGGTGACTGTTTCAAGTCCTGTTTTCTCAAAAAACGCCTCCTTCGTAAATGTGGTGATGTCCCGGAACTTCGGCACATCCGGCCAGTGCCGCTCCAGGATAGAATAGGGGTAGTCCGCCCATTCACATTGGCAGACCGTTTCAAAGCCCGCCGCCTCCGCCGCAAGGTCCAGACCGCCGATGCCGGAGAACAGGCTTACATGGGTCAGTCGCTCCATACCTCATCCCCTTCAAGACCGTCATCCTGGGGATCGTCCTCCACTTCCTCCAGTGGAATCAGGTTATGACGCTTGATGATGGCCTCCTCCAGGGCATCATGCGCGACGCCGCTGCCCTCCGGGAGCCCCAGGCTGCGGTAGATCCGCTTCATCTCTTTCTCATAATTGCCGGCCCGCTTTTTCAAGCGGAGAAAATCCTTCTCCGTCTCCGCCTCCGACAGGCAGCGGGCCAGGGAGTGATAGAGAACGATCAGGTTGTAGATGTCGCCCACCAGCATACGGAAACCGCTGCCGGGGATGATGTACTCATCCCGATATTTCTTGGGCTTCGGCTCCTCCTCCGGGACCACCTCCACCTCGTCCAGTTCCTTGTCCATGAGCCCCTTCAAATCCTTGGGGTCGCCGAACACCAGGTAGCGGCCGGGGATGCCCCAGCTCTGGAACTTCTCCTCGGCGATCTCACCGTACCGCTTCGCCGTATCCAGCACATGGAACACATCCTCCTCATCCTTGATGCGGCCAGCCAGAAAAGCGAGCTGGTGGAGGAGCCCATACAGGTGGACCTCATCGTTGATATGGGAGAGATAGGTCTTGCCGTTGATGACATACAGTTTGTTTTTCATATTCACGCCTCCGTTTCCGCCGCGTGCTCCACCTCGCTGGGTTTGGTGGTGAGCAGCTTGTAAAGCTCCGTATCCTTGGGGAAGTCGTCCGCAAAGGGCAGGATGACATTGTTGAAGAACAGCAGCCCGTGGCCGGGGTCGGAATTGGTCACATAGGCAAGCTGCTCCGGGGAGATGTTCAACCGCTCCGCCAGGATCTTCCGGTCGCCGGCAGCCTGGTTGAGCATATAGATGAAATCGCTGTTTTCCAGGATGTTCTCGATCTCCGGGGAGGAAAGCAGATCTTTGGGGTTCTGCGTCGCCCCGGTCGGCACACCGCCCCACTTTCTGAACCGTTTCCAAATCTCGGCGCTGTACGCTGCGGTCTGTTCCTCCTTCAGCAGAAGGTGGAACTCATCCACGAAGTACCAGGTAGACCGGCCGATGGCCCGGTTGATGGTGACGGTGTTCCACACCGCGTCCTGGACAATGAGCATACCGGGCTTTTTCAGGTTCTTGCCCAGGCCCTTGATGTCAAAGCAGACAAGGCGGTTGCGGATGTCCACGGTGGTGCGGTGGTTAAAGAAGTTCAGCGAACCGTTCACATACAGGTCCAGCGCCTGAGCTACCCGGTCGGCCTCCGGGATGCCTTGTGCCAGAAGCGCCTCCATCAAATCGCCCAGGATGGGCATATTCTCCGGTCTGGGGTCGGCAAAATAAGGCTGATAGATCTTCTGCACAGCCCGGTCGATGACGGTTTTTTCGATGGCCTCCAGCCCTGTCTTACTGCCCATGATGAGCTCGCAGAAGGACAGAACAAAATCACTTTTCAGCGCCAGAGGGTTCTCCTCGTCCGAGTAGTTGAGATTGATGTCCAGGGGGTTCACATAGTCGGTGCTGGACGGAGACAGCCGGATCACCTGACCGCCCAGCCGCTTCACCAGGGGAGAATATTCATCCTCCGGGTCGCAGATGATGACATTATCTTTGGTGGTCAGGATGATGAAGGTGATCTCCCGCTTGCAGCTCATGGATTTGCCGCTGCCCGGCGTACCAAACACCAGACCGTTGGGACACCGCGACTGCTTGCGGTCCAGCAGGATCATGTTGTTGGAGAGGGCGTTCAGGCCGTAATACATGGACTCGCCGCCCATGAACAATTCCTGGGTGACAAAGGGGACGAACACCGCCAGGGCCGATGTGGTGAGGCTGCGTTCGATCTTGATACGGTTGAGGCCCAACGGAAGGCTGCTCATCAGCCCATCCTCTTGCTGGAAGTCCAGCCGGGTGAGAAGGCAGTTGTAGGTCTGGGCGACGCTGGCCGCCTGAGATACAGCGATTTCCAGCTTCTGCTTGGTTGCCGCTATGTGCATGACCAGGAAGGTCAGATTGAACATTCGCTCGTTCCGGCTTTGCAGGTCCTGGAGGATGGTTTTTGCCGCGCCGCCGTAGGTGGCAAGGTCGCTGGGGAGGATGTCCATGTCATACCCGCTGCGCACCGCCCGCTTCTGCTCCGCAATCTTCATGGCGTCCAGGTCGGTGATCTTCCGTTTTACCATTTTGATGGCTTCGTTTTGGTTGATGCCCCGGATGTGCATAGTCACCAGGATATTGCCCTCGGTCTCCATAAACTCCGCCAAAATGCGGTCGTGGATCTCCGGGGCGGTGATCTGCAAAAAGCTGACTGCGCCGTACATCTCGCCGATGCGGAAGGTACGGGTTTCTCCGAAATGGAAGGAGGACGGGGCGATGAAGTCCTTGACCGAAAGACCGCTGGGCGCCAGCCAGTCCCAATCGAAAGCGAACCTTCCGCCCTCCGGGTGAAGGATGCCGTGAAGCAGCTCCAGCCGCTCTTTCCCGTCCAGCACATGGGCGGCAGCCCCCATGACCTTGAAGCGGTTGAGGGTGTCGGTCTCGATACGGGCAAACCGCGCCCGCGCCGCCGCCAGGTTCTCCGCCTCGATGGTCAGGGTGACATACTTGGTTTTCACATAGCCGTTGCTGCCCCGTTCATACTGGAAACGGAGTATCCCGGCTGCGTCCTCACGGATGGGGTCCAGGTCGTCGCCCTGGGGACGGATGCCGAACAAATCTTCCTCCGGTCCATGCTCCACATACCGGCTGCTGAGTGTCATTTGCACCCCAATGGTGGGGTCATAGCCGTTATAGAAGTCGCAGAGGCTTTCAAAGATGCTCCGCTGATCCTCCGGCCCTGCCAGACGGTAATTCACATCCTCATAGGCGATGGTCTTGGAGAAGGCCCCGCCATCCAGCCGGCACAGGCCGTCCGGGAACATATTGCGGAAAGGGATGCTGTCCTGCACCGTATGGATTTTCCCATCGCCCTTTGCCTGCCGGATCACCGCCTCGATCTGCCTGCGCTCGTCACGGGTCAGCTTACGTCTGGGCTTTGCCGTTTTTCCGGGTCTTGCGGTTTTTGCCTGCAATCGCTCTCACCTCCTGTTCCAATTCGTGCTGCCGCACAAGCGCGGAGTACAGGTTGTTGGTTTGGTAGATCCGCACCTTCGGGCGGATAAACTTGTTCTGAATGAGGTGCCCAAGAAACACCTCCAGGGGCTGCCCGTTCCGCTCGTACATGGCAAACAGGAAGAAGGGCAGCATGACCAGGATCATGCACAGCGCCGCCGTAGTGGTGCCCAGCACGCCCTTGGCTAAAAAGAAAAGCGGCACGCCAATCAGCGCCGCCGCTCCGAAACAAATCACCTGCCGCTTGGTCAGCCCGAACAGGACCTTGCTCTGCACCTTGCTCAGGTCCTTCGGGATCATTACATAGGCCAATCACATCAACTCCTTTCTATCAATGCGCCCCGAACAGCGATTTTGCGAGGCTGCCGGTCTTAAAGAGAGTGAAGCACAGGAGCACCGTGTACCCCATGCAGCCCCAGATAGCGCCGGAAATGTTGTCTCCGCTGAGCGAAATGCCTTCCACCAGCACCGCATAGATGCCCACACAGATCATAATGAGGAACGCCTGGAAGCCCAGGGCCAACAGGGAGCGGAGATAGTTCTGCCCCGTGTTTCCCCATTCCCGGTTGACCATCGTGGCAAATGGGATGGGACCTATCGAAGTGACCAAATACACCTCAATAATTCTGCCGTAAATGACCAGGAAGATGCAGATGGAAAGTATCTGCGTACACAGTCCCACGAAGATGCTCTGGAACCACAGCCCCAGCAGGGCGCCGATGCTCCAGTCTGCAAGCTGGGTCTCCAGATCAGCGGTCACGCTGGATATGTCGATGCCCGCATCCGAAATGATGACGCCTGCCGACTGGTTGACCACATTCTGCGCCACATCGAACACCGCCATGACAATATTCCAGGTATTCGTGACGATCAGCACCGCGCAGAAAGTTTTGAAAATCCACTTGAAGAAAATCCAGGTGTCGAAGTCGTGGAGATTGTTCTTCTCGACGATGAGCTGGATCAGCTCGTAGCACATGACAAAGGTGAGGACGATGCCGGCGATAGGGACGATGACCGTCTCCGAAAGGCTGCGGATCATGTTGAAGATGCCGCTGTTCCAGGCAGCGGGTGTCATGCCGACCTCCCCGGCGATCTCTCCCACCTTTGTGTTCAGGGTATCAAACATCCCGGTCAGGTTGGATATGATACCGTCAATGAGCAGTTCTTGGAACCACTCCTGTATTGCGTCAAAAATCAACGGGGATCACCTCCTTTCCGGGAGGCCCCGTGTACCGAGGCCTCCCGTGGGGTCTGTTGGTGGACATCAGGTGGTGAGCAGACCGGACAGCAGAGGAATCAAGGTCAGGCCGATGAGAGCGACACCACCGCCGGCCATCAACTGCTTGATGCCCTGGCTCTTTGCTAATGTGCGATAAAGAAGTAATAGAAGTGTAAAAAATTTTGCCGTTCCTATCCGGCACTTAGGGCTGTGTCGGATAGGTCAGGCGTTAGGCTTCCGGCAAGTCTATCTTGCCGACAAAGCTGTAATAAATCTCAA
>JAQXNP010000069.1 GCA_029098065.1 Clostridiales bacterium
CGGTCTGGCCGCTGCCCGCATACATGCTGAGGGCGGCCACCCGCTCCGCGCACAGGTCCATGACGCCGCAGCAGCTCTCCACGCAGAAGCCGGTGTAGATCTCCCCGTTCTCCGCCTCCAGGGCGCACACCACATGGCGGGCATACAGAAAGGGGGATACCGCCTCCGGGCGGTACTGCTCCTTTGCCCGAAGATACAATGTCTCCCAGATATCCATGCTCTCCCCTCCCTGCCGGGACTCTTGATCGGTTTATTTTATCACATTCCGTCCTTTCCGGCAAGAAGCGGGGCCAGGCCCTTCCGGAAAAGAAACATCTGTTCCGACAACAGTTGACAGCGGGGAACAAAGCTTTTACAATAAAAAAAACTCAATTGGGAGGTCCCCCGCCATGAAACTGGATGGATTATATTACAGGCTCAAGAGCCTGACCCTGTTCCGCCCCCTGCTGGACGAACCCGTCATGTCCGCCGCTCTCTCCCTCCTCCAGGCCCTTGTCCGGCAGGATGGAGAGGCCGCTTTGGATGACTGGTCCGCGCTGGCGGAGCGGCTGAATGCCGCCGGCACCGCCTCTCTGGCCCAATGGCTGGACGACACTCTGAAGTATGCCGAGACCTCCTGGGCCCGGGCCGTGGAGCTGGGCCGGGAGCTCCCCTCCTCCGAGGCTGCCGCCCGGAGGGACACGGAAACTCTGTCCGCTCTGGCCGGACTGGACCCCGCGGCTCTGCGGGACACTCTGGCCGCGCTGCTGCCCGACGCCGGCCGGGAGGCCGCCGGGAGCCTCCCCCTGTGGGAGAGCGGGGAGATCCTCTCCTTCGAGGAACTACGCGGCTGGTATCAGGAACACGGCACGGGACTCTTCGCCCGCTGCCGGGCCTTTTTGTGGGAGGCTGGCCGCCTCCTGCCGGTGCCCCATCCCGACATTCCGGGTCCGGAGGCTCTGGTGGGCTACCGCCAGCAGCGCTCCCAGGTGGAGGCCAACACCTACGCCCTCCTGTCCGGCAAACAGGTCAACAACGTCCTGCTCTACGGCAACAGCGGCACCGGCAAATCGGCCACCGTCAAGTCCCTCCTCTCCCTGCCCGGCGCGGAGGAGCTGCGGCTCATCGAGATCGAGAAGAGCGGCGTGGCCCAGATGCCCCAGCTCATGCGGATGCTGGGCGGCCGGCGGCAGAAGTTCATCCTCTTCATCGACGATCTGGCCTTCGATCAGGACGACCTGACCTATGGCGTCCTCAAGACCATTCTGGAGGGCGGGCTGGAGCCACGGCCCGCCAACGTGGCCATCTACGCCACCTCCAACCGGAGGAATCTGGTGCGGCAGACCTTCTCCGACCGGGCCGGGGACGAGGTGGATCTCAGCGAGACCATTCAGGAAAAGACCGCTCTGGCCGACCGGTTCGGCCTGCGCATCCCCTACCTGGGGCTGTCCAAACCGGAGTTCCTGGAGCTGGTGGAGCGGCTGGCCGCCCAGGCCGGGATCTCCATCCCTCTGGAGGAGCTCCAGGCCCGGGCCGTGCGGTGGGATGTGCGCCATCCGGGCCGCTCCCCCCGCAGCGCCCAGCAGTTTATCGCCAGCCTCCGCGTCTGAAGGAAAAACGATCCCGGCGCCTCAGGGCGCCGGGATCGTTTGATTTCCATCCGCTTCACCGCTTGGCCATCCGGAGGACCACCGCCGTACGGTCATCGGCGGCCCCCACCCTCCGCTCGCTCTCCGTCATCAGAGCCCGGGCCAGATCTTTGGGGCTCTCTCCGTCAAAGCCGGCCAGAGCGTCTCTGACCCACTGGTCATCCTCCGGGTCGGCCACCCCGTCACTGAGCAGTACCACGCAGTCTCCGGGGCCCAGATGGATCCGGGTCACATCGGGCCCTCCGTCCCCATCGGCCAGCCCCGCCGGCAGGGAGGCCCCGGTAAGGCGGCTGACCGTCCCGCCCCGGCGGATATACGTGGGGGCCGCGCCGTATTTGCACACCTCCCCCTCCCCTGTGAAGAGGTCGATGCGCAGCAGGTCCACCGTGGTAAAGGCCCCCGTGTCCTCATTTTTCAGCGCCAGGGCGGAGTTCACCGTCCGCAGCGCGGCGGGGGCCTGGATCCCCGAGCGGAGGAACTCCTCCAGCAGCCGCACCGCCAGGGCGCTCTCCCGGCGGGCCGCCTCTCCGCTGCCCATGCCGTCGCACAGCAGGACAAAGAGGCTGCCGTCGGCGCGCTTGAACCAGGTCCCGGTGTCCCCGCTCTCGCTCTGGCCCTCCCGGCGCCGGGCGGCCAGCCCCGCAACCGCCATCAGCGGCTCGGCCTGAAGGAAGATGACCCGGCCGGGCTCCTCCTCCAGGCGGAGGGGCATCCCCATCAGTTCAGAGACCTTCCGCAGCTCCGCCGGCGCTCTGAGGGCCTCGGTGCCTTCCCCCGCCACCTCCGCCCGGAGGTGGCCGTCCTGATCGTAGTAGACCGCCGTGTCCCCCTCGATCCCCAGAGCGGTCAGGTGCTGGCGGAGCTTTTTCTCCCGGGCCGGGTCAGGGGTGAGCTCCGCGGAGAGCTCCGCCGCGGCCTCGGTCAGCACGTCGGCCAGCGCCTCATACTGCCGGCGCACCGCCCCGCGGTTTTCCCGCACTCTGCTCTGATACTGACGGCGGTAGAGGAGCGCCACCAGTTCCTCGTTGGCTGTCCGCAGAAAGGCCGGGAACTGGAGGCACCGGCTGGTGAACCATCCGGGAAAATCAGCGGTCTCTCCCTTTCCCCTTTCCAGCATAACCGGAAGCGCGTCGTTGAGGGCGTTGAAAGTGCTTACATAGTCATGCTCCCAGCAGGTATTCCGGAGGGCGCACCGGCGGCACACCCGCTCGGCGGTCCGGTCAAAAACAGCGGAGGCATCGCCGTCGTTGGGCTCCTGGGGCGGAAAGGCCCGGCGGAGGCTGTCGCAGATCTGGCGGAAGGCCCCGGCGGTGGCGGAGAGCCGCTGCCGGACATACTCCGCGGCCCGGCGGGCCGTGTCCTCTTTTCTCTCATGGGTAAACTGGATCCGGAGCTGGCGCATCCAGCTCCGAGGCAGGAGCAGAAAGACCACCGAAGCGATGAAGACTTCATACAGGCTGGAAATCCGCGGTGTCCCGTCCCAGCTCCACAGTACCGCCACCGCGTTGGAGACCACGTAGGTCAAGGCGGCAAACAGCCGGCCCTGTTTCCATCCGGCCCCGGTGAGAAGGCCGGAAAATCCATAGGCCATGGCATAAAACGGGCCGTCTCCCGCCGCCAGGTCCATGCCCATCCCGGCGGCCACACCGGCGGCGGCTCCAACGCCCAGCCCTCCGGCATAGGCCGCCGACATCACCAGCACCGCCGCCGCCACCCGGCCCAGAGACAGGTCCTCCAGAAACGTCACTCCGGCCAGCGACACCAATACGGTGCCCAGCAGGAAAAACAGGCTGATGGTCTGCCGCGGGGTGAGGGGGGCGTTTTCCCGCCGCCCCCGCCACGGGGAAAAGGCCAGACGGTAGAAATAGGCCGATCCCCCCGCCAGGATGACCTCCGTGGTGAAAAAGACCACCTCGGATATCTTCCACGCCGTGTCGCTCAGATAGACGAAGCCGGTGACCGCGTCCATGGCAGAGGCCACCAGCGGCATGAACCAGGCCTTCTGGTAAAGTCCGATGTCATAAAAGGCAAACGCCACCGAAAATACCAGCACACAGGCGGCGGCATACCGGAGTCCGTCGGAAAACCCCCGGAAGCTCAGATATCCGAAACAGGCGCCCAGCAGGGCGCACAGCCCATCGGTCCCGGAGCCGGAGCAGGCCACCATCCCCACGCCAAAGGGGGCGTATCCGCCGAAAATCTCCGCCCCGGCCAGCACCGCTCCCAACAGGACCCGGATGATCCGCTCCGCCCATCGGGTCAGGGCCGGGGCCCGGAGGACCACCCGGCCGGTCTCGCTCATTTCCTCCCCCAGCCTGGCCGCCCGGGCTTTCCATTTCTCCGCCATTGCCGTCTCCTCCTGTGTAAAATACCATTTTTATCCAGTTCATGGACAGTATAGTACACCCTCAGAGAAATGTTTGCTGAAATATGGGGACAGGCGGCGGAAGGCCCCAGCCCCCCAGATTGCCTTTCCCCTTCCTTTGTGATACAATGTGAGAAATTTTAAGAACAGGAGAATACCCTTGTGAAGATCGGCAGCGTAACCATCCCCTCCCCTGTGGCCCTGGCGCCCATGGCCGGAGTCACCGACCTGGCCTTCCGGCAGATCTGCCGGGAGCTGGGGGCCGGGTATTCCGTCACCGAAATGGTGTCAGCCAAGGCTCTCTGCTATCAGGACAAAAAGACCGTTCCCCTCCTCCGTCTGGGGGAGGGGGAGCACCCCGCCGCGGTGCAGCTGTTCGGCAGCGAGGAGGCCAGC
Source organism: Clostridiales bacterium (assembly GCA_029098065.1). Taxonomy (GTDB): domain Bacteria; phylum Bacillota; class Clostridia; order Oscillospirales; family Oscillospiraceae; genus Vermiculatibacterium. The sequence continues at coordinate 4,390 of JAQXNP010000069.1, forward strand.
ATGGAGGAGGCGGCCGCCAAGGCCGCGGCCCTCTCCGGAGCGGACATCATCGACATCCACCGGGGCTGTCCGGTCCCCCCGGTGTGCAACAACGGGGACGGCTCCGGCCTGGCCCGGGACCCGGAGAAGGCCGCCCGGGTGGCCGCCGCCGTGGTCCGGGGGGCGGGGGTCCCCGTCACCGCCAAGATCCGTCTGGGCTGGGACAGGGGGCACATCAACTGCGTGGAGCTGGCCCGGCGGCTGGAGGACGCGGGGGTTTCCGCCATCGCCGTCCACGGCCGGACCAAGGTCCAGATGTACTCGGGCACGGCGGACTGGGACGCCATCCGCCAGGTGCGGGAAGCGGTATCCATCCCGGTCATCGCCAACGGGGACGTCTTTTCTCCGGAGGACGCGAAAAAGATCCTCCGGCGCACCGGGTGTGAAATGCTGATGATCGGCCGGGGCGCCTTTGGAAATCCCTGGCTGTTCCAGCAGTGCGCCGCCGCCCTGTCCGGGGCGCCCATCCCCCCGCGGCCCCCGCTGGCCCAGCGGTGCGACACGGTGGTCCGGCAGATCGAACTGGCCGCCCGTTATAAGGGGGAGCGTATTGCCTGTCTCGAAGCCAGGAAACACTATGCCTGGTACCTGAAGGGAATCCCCTACGCCGGATACTATAAGGAAAAAATCTCTTCGGTCTCCACCCTGGAGGAAATCTATGAGATCACAGCGGGCATCAAGCGGGACCTGAAAGACCCGGAAGAGCGGGACTGACCGGCGGGTATCTCCGCCGGGAAAAGGAGTTGAGGAAGTTGACCGACCAGGAGCTGGTACAGGCTGCCCGTCAGGGAGACCGGGAGGCCTTTGCCCAGCTGGTGGAGGAGCATCAGGGCCGGGTATACTCTCTGGCCTTTCGTATGGTGGGCAATCCGGATGACGCCGCTGATCTCACCCAGGAGGCCTTCCTCAGCGCCTGGCGGGGGCTGGCCGGTTTTGACGGCCGCGCGGCCTTCTCCACTTGGCTCTACCGCCTCACCACCAACGCCTGCATTGACTTCCTCCGGCGGGAAAAACGGCGTGCCGCTCTCTCCTTTACCCTGGAGGAGGACGGGGAGGAACGGCAGGCGGAGATCTCCGACGAGCGCTGGTCTCCGGAACGGGAACTGGAGCGGAAGGAAGCCCGCTCAGCCCTGGAGCGGGGGCTGGCCTCTCTCTCCCCCCAGCACCGTCAGATCCTTCTGCTCCGGGAGCAGGAGGGGCTCAGCTACGGGGAGATCGCCCGGTGCCTGGACCTGGAGGAGGGCACCGTCAAATCCCGGATCGCCAGGGCCCGGACGGCCCTGCGGAATTTTCTGCGGAAATCCGGGAACTTTTCCTCCCCCCCGCCGTCCAAAGAATGAAACCGAGCAGAAAGGAGATGGAGCACATGCCCGGCTGCGACGAATATTGGGAACTCATCAGCGCCCGGCTGGACGGCGCTCTCTCCCCGGAAGAAGAGGCCCGGCTGGAAGCGCACCTGGCCTCCTGCCCCGACTGCCGGGCGGCGGAAGAGGAACTCTCCGCCATCCATCGGGGGCTGGAGGCACTGCCTCCCATTGAGCCCCCCGCGGGACTCACCGAACGAATCATGGCCGCCGTGGAGGCCGACGCCGTGGTCCCCCTCCCCGTCAAAAAGCGGGCGCCCTGGCGGAAATGGCTGGCCTCCGCCGCCGTGCTGGCCGTGATCCTGGGCGGCACCGCCGTCCTGCGGCCCTGGCAGGCTCTGAACGCCTCCGGACATTCCTCGGACTCCACCGCTTCCGCCGCGGAAATGGCCCCCGCCATGGCGGAGGACACGGAGCGCGCGGCGGCAGGCGGAGAGACTCCGTCCGAATATTCGGAGGCCGGCGTTCTGAGCGCGGAGGATACGGCCGCCGGCGCGGAACCCTCCGCAGCCGCCGTATCTGAAAAGGCCGTCCCACCGTCAGGCCCCGTTTCTTCCGCTCTTTCGTCCTCCCCTGAGGAGGCGGCCCCCGAAGAATATTTCGCCCCTTTCTCCGCCTCTTCCGCCCCCGCTTCTCCCGACGGCGGCTCATCCGGCTCCGCCGGCAAGGCAGACGGGACCTCCGCCCCTCAGCCCCCCCAATTCACTGCCGGGCAGGAGCCCCAGACCTCCGTCACTCCCCGGGAGGCCCTGGAGCTGGCGGCGGCATCTCTCCCGGAATCCAGTGATAGGACAGCGGAGTACAGCGACACCGACGGCGTTCTCTTCTGTACGGTCCGGATGGCCGGCGAAGAGGGGGACCGTCAGACCTGCACCGTCACCTACGATGGGCTCTCTTCCGATGGAGCCTATTATCTGTTCTCCCTGTCCCGGGAGTCCCAGTCCAAGGAGCCGGACGAATCCACCCGCTGCGCCGTACCCACGGACGGCTCTTCCGTCATATGGGAGGGAGACGCCTCGGACAGCGGCGGGATCTTCCCGGCCTCTCCAGCCCAATAGGAACCCGCTGAAACGGCAGCCTGAATGGCTACCGTTTCCTTTTTTCCGGTACCCGGGGCTATCTTTTTCAAATTCTGTGCAAATTTCTCAAATTTCAGTTGTCACAGCGGAGCTTTTGCGGTATAATCAACAAGAACAGTGTTTTTAGTTCCCGCTCCACCCGCACTGTCAAACCCCAAAACGTAAGGAGAGGAAATCACATGAGCTATTCCGCGCAAAATATCCGCAACATCTGCCTGCTGGGGCACGGAGGAAACGGAAAGACCTCCCTGGCGGAGAGTATGCTTTATCTCACCGGCGGCGCTGTCCGGCTGGGCTCCGTGCCCGACGGAAACACCACCAGTGATTACGATCCCGAAGAGGTCAAGCGTCAGATCTCCATCTCCACTTCGGTGCTGCCGGTGGAGTACAACGGCTGCAAGATCAACGTGCTGGACACCCCGGGCTATTTCGACTTCTCCGGCGAGGTCATGGAGGCCCTTCAGGCCGCCGACGCCGCCGTCATCGTCTGCTCCGCCAAGTCGGGCATGAGCGTGGGCGCCGAGAAGGCGTGGAAATACTGCGCCGACCGGAAGCTCCCCCGCATCCTCTACGTCTCCAAGACCGATGAGGACAACTCCGACTACAACGCCGCTTTCGCCACTCTGCGGGAGCGCTTCGGCAAGAATATCGCCCCCGTGGTGGCCCCCATTTGGGATGAGAACAAGAAGGTCATCGGCATCATCGACGTGCTCCAGAAGCGGGCCTTCGAGATGGGCGACAAGGGCGCCCGGGTGGAGATCGACGTCCCCGCCGACAAGATCCCCGTGCTGGATGAGCTCTACGACGCCCTGAAGGAGTCTGTGGCCGAGACCAGCGAGGCCATGATGGACAAATACTTCGGTGGCGAGGACTTCACCTACGCCGAGATGGTGCAGGGTCTCCGCCAGGGCGTGAAGGACCTGTCCCTCTTCCCCGTGGTGTGCGGTTCCGCCTTCTCCGGTCTGGGTACCCGGATGCTGCTGGACACCATCATCGAGCTGCTGCCTAACCCGCTGGAGGCCCGGGCTCTTGTGGCCGAAAACGCCGACGGCGAGCTGGACGAGTTTGTGGCCGCCCCCGGCGCCCTCCCCGCCGCCTTTGTGTGGAAGACCGTGTCCGACCAGTACGGCAAATATTCCTATGTGAAGGTCCTCTCCGGCTCCATCAAGCCGGATATGCCCATCGTCAACGCCCGCACCGGTGAGCCGGACAAAATGGGCCGGCTGTACATCATGAAGGGCAAGAAGGCCGAGGAGGTCAAGGAGCTCCAGTGCGGCGACATCGGCGCCATCGGCAAGATGGACAAGGTCAAAACCGGCGACACCCTCTGCGATCCCCGCAAGGTGGTCAAGATCGAGTCCATCCCCTTCCCCGAGCCCTGCTACTCGGTGGCCATTGCCCCCAAGACCAAGGGCCAGGAGGACAAGATCGCCGCCGGCCTCACCCGTCTCAACGAGGAGGACCGCACCTTCAACTGGGTGAACAACGGCGAGACCCACCAGATGGTGGTCTCCGGTACCGGCGACATGCAGATGGACGTCATTCTCTCCCGGCTGAAGAGCCGCTTCGGCGTGGAGGCCGAGCTGTCCGAGCCCCGGGTGGCCTACCGCGAGAAGATCCGCAAAAAGGTAGAGGTCCAGGGCCGTCACAAGAAGCAGACCGGCGGCCACGGCCAGTTCGGCGACGTGTGGATGCGCTTTGAGCCGGGCGACACCGAAGAGCTCCAGTTCTGCGAGGAGGTCGTGGGCGGCTCGGTGCCCAAGAACTACTTCCCCGCCGTGGAAAAGGGCATGAAGGAAGCAGTCCTTCACGGCGTGCTGGCCGGCTACCCCGTGGTCTATCTGAAGGCCACTCTGT
>JAQXNP010000070.1 GCA_029098065.1 Clostridiales bacterium
CTATACCCTCAACCGCACCGCCACCGGCCAGCTCAGCAATGGCACAGCGGTCAGCAAAAGCGAGCTCCGGCCCGGCGACCTGGTCTTTTTCAAGAGCGGCGGCTCCAAGCCGGTGTCCCATGTCGGCATCTACGTGGGGAACGGCCAGTTCATCCACGCCTCCACCAACACCTATTCCATCCGTTATGACAGTCTAACCTCCGGATATTTCAGCAATACATATGTGTATGCCCGGCGAATCTTCTGAGTGGATTAAACAGATACGGAAACAAAAACGCGGTGTGACTGTTCGTCACACCGCGTTTTTTTATTCCTCGGGGGGAACATCTTCCGTATGAGACTCGGGGGGAGTCACAGGCTCTTCCGGATCAACTTTGGTCACGATGATGGGATCTTCATCCGCCTCGATGTTGGACTGATTCTTGATCTCTTCGATGCGGGCCTTATTCTCCTCGATGGTCACCTTCGCGGCAGTAATTTTCTCGCACAGGGCCACATAGGCGGCATCTGGGGCCATCCCCTTCTCCGCGTAGTAGAGCTTACCGATTTCAATGTAAGCCCTCTTGATCTCGTCCTCTTCGCTGGTGTTGGCCAGGTTCAGCTTGGCAATCTCCGCCAGCTGTCTGGACTTGTTCACCCCGGTCTGGGCCAGGTCTTTCGCCTTGTCCTTGAACGCGTCAAATAAAGCCATTGTAATTTCCCTCCTGTTCTTTATAGGTGCTATGGCTTCATTTTATTCTCTTTTTCCTCTGGACGCAATACAAAAACCACGAAATTAAAAAACTTTTCATAATCCCGTCCGGGACATCGCCGGCACATCCGGCGGGCAGGGACATAGGATGGACTGGACGGGCAGGGCCCGCCCAAATTGAGATTGGAGTGAAGTCTATGACCGCCGACGAATATATGAAGCTCTACCACAGTGAGCAGACCGGGGACGCCCCCTCCTGCCCGCTGGCCATCCAGGAGGGTGATCCGGACCGGGATCGCTGCCGGGACCGGGACCGCGACCGCTGCTGCGAACAGGACTGTGACTGTGATCAGGACCGCTGCTGTGACCAGGACTGCGACTGGGATTGGGACTGCGACCGGGACGAGGACCATGACCACGACCATGACCGGGACCACGACCATGACCGGGACTGCTGCTGCAAGTCCTCCATGGACGCCGCCCTGCGGTTCCTGTGCCGCACCCGACTGAACCAGCTGGTGGATTTCGATTCCTTCTTCTTCCTCACCGATTCCCTCACCATTGGGGGTACGCTGAACACGAACACTGGCGGCACCCCCAGTGACAACATCAGTTCTGCTCATGCCACACTGAAGCGTTTCTCCCCCTGCAACAACGATCTGCTGGAGGTAAGCGGCACCGCCTATTTCGCCGTGCCCACCGCCCCTGCCACCGTGCTGGAAGATGTGGACTCCATCAGCGTGTGCGCCCTGAAAGCCGCGGCCTTCCAGCTGGACACCGAGGACACCTCTGAAGAGACCGCCGAATGCCGCGCCCGCCGGGCCGTCCGGCTCATCCGCCGGGCCATCTGCTGCTCCGGAGGCGACACCGGCTCCTGCGGAAGATGCAGAGCCCACTGTGACCGTGACGACTGCTGCTGCGTCAAGGGGATCCTGGCCGAGCTGGCCGGGCGGAACCTGAGCCGCCGGGCCACCCTCACCGTGGGGCCTCTCGTCCTCCGCGGAGTCACTGTCCTGGGCTCCCTTGACAGTGTGCTGGTCCTCTGGAATGAGGAGGACTACCGGATCTATCTTGTCTGCGCCAATGCGGTAGAGGTCCTTGGCTGATCTGCCGCGGGAGCATCCACCTTTGATATCCGGATCCAACCGTCCGGATAACACTCCGGCCTTCACCGGCCAAGCGGGAGCGGCATCGCCGTCCCCGCTACATATCGAAACAGGTCAGCTCCCTGCTGAAACGATGTCCCCTGACTGCTGAAGCGATGCTCCGCGTCTCACAGAAGGACATCCTCCCTCTTATCCGCGGGATAAGGGCTGCCCGCAGTTTTCTCCTGTCGGGATATTCTTATTTTTGATTATAAAAGCCGGACAAGCCGGCTGCGGCGGCAGCCCATCTGATGGCTGAGGGACGCGCGCCCCACCCGGGCATTTTACGCCGTTCTCTTCAAACGGTCACCTCCGGCATGGAGTGGACAGCAGGGAAGGTTTTCTTCCGGGACATGCTCTCCGTCTTCCTCCACATCCGCTTCGGTTCCCATTCACAGTGAAGTAGCCCCACCCCGGGAAAAAGACGGGTCCGGTTTTCCAACGCCTGCCTGTGTTCGCTTCCCGTTTTCTCCGCTCCTGTCCCGGGGCAGTTCGCCAAATAAATCCAGTTTGAAATTTTCGTATTTGTATCTTTCCTTTTTTGCGGATCAATGATATGATAGAGGTACCAGTTTGAATGTGAGGAGGCTCCTTCATGCAAAAGCAGACAGGAAAAAAGAAATTGAACCTTTCCATACAAATTCTGATCGGTCTGGCCATCGGGATTGTGGTAGGTTTGATCCTTCCGGGTGATTTCGCCAGCACCTGGATCAAACCCTTCGGCACGCTGTTTCTGAATCTCATCAAGATGGTAGTGGTGCCCCTTGTCTTTACCTCCATCGTAGTGGGAACCTGCGGCCTCAATGACGCCAGAGCGCTGGGACGTCTGGGCAGCAAAACCGTTGTGTTCTATCTCTTTACTACCGCCCTGGCCGTCACCATCGGGTTGGTCGCCGCCAACCTGTTCCCCGTCGGCCGGAATCTGGCCTTTGAAATGGAGGCTGTCACCGAGGCGGAAACCACCAGCGTGGTGGATACTCTGCTCAACATTGTCCCCACAAACCCCATCAAAGCGCTGGCTGAGGGCAACATGCTCCAGGTCATCTTCTTCGCCATCGCTCTGGGCATCGGCATCCTGCTCTGCGGGGAAAAAGGCGCTCCCCTCCAGCGCGGGATCGGCTCTCTGGCGGAGGCCATGTATGCCCTCACCGGCGCCATCATGAAGCTGGCTCCCATCGCCGTGTTCGCCCTGGTCTGCCCGGTGGTGGCCGTCAACGGCCCCAAGAGTCTGCTGCCCATGCTGGGTGTCATTCTCACAGTGTACGGCGCCTGCATCTTCCACGCGGTTCTGGTCTATTCTGCCGCTGTGGGCGGCATCGCCCATATCAGCCCGGTGCGGTTTTTTAAGGAAGCCGCCCCTGCCATGATCTTTGCCTTCTCTTCCGCCTCCTCCGCCGCCACCATTCCCTTCTCCATGGAGGCCAGCGAGCGGCTGGGGGTCCCCCAGAGCGTGCGCTCCTTCGTCCTTCCCCTCGGCGCCACCATCAACATGGACGGCACCGCGATCTATCAGGGCGTGTGCGCCCTCTTCATTGCCAACGCCTATGGGGTGAATCTGACCCTCCAGCAGCAGCTGGTCATCATCCTAACCTGCACCCTGGCTTCCATCGGCACCGCCGGCGTCCCCGGCGCGGGGGCCGTTATGCTGACCATGGTGCTCTCCTCCGTGGGCCTCCCCGCCGAGGGACAGGCCATGGGCCTGGTGCTGGGCATCGACCGGATTCTGGATATGGCCCGGACCTGTGTCAACATCACCGGCGACATTGCCTGCTCGGTGGTGGTGGCCGCCTCTGAAAAGCAGCTGGAGCCCGCCCCCAATCAGTAATTTCCCCCTCACCGGCTGAACCGTCTTTTTCAGATCCGGTCCGGCATATTAAGAAGCTCCCATCCGGCAACGGATGGGAGCTTTTTCCTCTTCATGTTCTCTTTTGAAACGCAAAGAACCTTTGACCGAAATAATTCAGTACGGTGTAAAGGCCCATGCCTCCCAGCTTGGTGAGACGTTCGATCCACTGCTGAGACAGGCCGGTGCGGCCCAGAATCCAACCCGCCGCCGGCTGGGCGATGGAGTAGGCCAGCACATAACACACCGCCACGTTGAGGGCGAACTTCACCGCCGACCTGCCGAAGTCCTCCTCGCTTTTGAAGGTAAACTTCCGGTTGAGGAAGAAGCTCATCACCGCCCCCGCCACATAGGCGATGGCAGTCGAGGGCCAGTAGCCCAAGCCCTCCAGAGCAAACATGATGACGGCGGAAAGCAGGGTGTTCCCCACCCCCACCAGCAGGAACTTGGGGATGGAGGCGTCGATCAGTTTACTCATCGTCCAGTACCTCCCGGATGAGGAACCGGGGGCGGCCCTTGGTCTCCAGGTAGATCTTGCCGATGTATTCCCCGATGACCCCCAGAGACAGGAGGATGAGTCCGCCGATGGCCCACACCGAGCAGATCACGCTGGCCCAGCCCGCCACAGTCATGCCCATGGCCCATTTGACGATGAAGGTAATGAGCATAATGATGCTCACCAGGAAAATCAGAAAGCCCAAGCCTGTAATGAACCGGATGGGCTTGGTGGACAGGCTGGTAATCCCCTCCATGGCGAAGGCCAGCATTTTCTTCAGCGGATACTTGCTCTCTCCGGCGAAGCGCTCTCCCCGCTCATACTCCACCGTACCGGCGGTGTAGCCGATCATGGGCACAATGCCCCGGAGGAAGAGATTGACCTCCTTGAACTGGGACAGCCCCTCCAGCGCCCGTCTGGACAAGAGCCGGTAATCGGCGTGGTTGAACACGGTCTCCGCCCCCAGCGCGTTCATCACCCGGTAAAAGCCCTCGGCAGTGAAGCGCTTGAAGAAGGTATCCTTCTTCCGGGAGGACCGAACGCCGTAGACGATATCGCAGCCGGCGTAATACTTCTCCACCATCCCGTCCACCGCGTCCACGTCGTCCTGGAGATCCGCGTCCATGGAGATGGCCATATCGCACTTCTCCTTGGCGGTCATGAGTCCGGCCAGCAGGGCGTTCTGGTGGCCCCGGTTCCGGGACAGGTTCACCCCGGAAAAGATATGGTCGGAATCATGGAGCTCAGAAATAAGCTGCCAGGTCCTGTCTCTGGAGCCGTCGTTGACAAAGAGAATCCGGCTCCTGTCCGAGATCTTCCCCTCCGCTATCAGGGCGGACACTTTCTCCCTGAGCCTTCGGGATGTCTCCGGCAAAACCTCCTCTTCGTTGTAGCAGGGAACCACGATGTATAATATGTCCTTCACAGACCGCACTTCCTCTTCGACAGGTTTTCAGGCCGCACAGCACAATCCGGAAAAAGGATCCGGCGGGAGATTCTGGTTCGGAAACGGATGCTTGTCCATGGAAATACCTGACATCTTCCAAGAAACAACACCGCGTTTCCAGCGCAGAAGATCCATCAAAACCCGCAGGCGCAATTGTGCGGCGCGCCTTTATTATACCCCCTTTCGACGAAAAAGGGAACTCGAGGTTCCCTTTTTTCTGCCAGCAGCTCCCTATTGTCCTGACCGCCCACAGGCAAACGGCTCACTGATCCAGCAGTTCCCGCAGTCTGGCCACGGCCCGGCGTTCGATCCGTGAGATCTGCACCTGACTGACCCCCAGGATCCTGGCTGCTTTGTCCTGAGTCAATCCCCGGAAATAGCGCAGGGCGATCACCTGCCGCTCCCGGTCAGGGAGTGCGGCCACGGTCTCACGGAGGGCCAGATTCTCCAGCACCTTCTCCTCCATGCCCTCATCCCCCATCAGCTGCTCCAGAGTAAGTCCGTCTCCCAGTTCCATCTGGAGGGAAGCCACCGGGGCGTTGGCGGTCTCGGCGGCGGCAATGTCCTCGCTCTCCAGGCCGGTCTCGTCAGAGAGTTCAGACAGAGAGGGCTCCCGGCCCAGCTCCCGCTGGAGTTTGTCCCTGGCCTGACGGATGCTGCTCCCCCGCTCCCGGAGGCCCCGGCTCACCTTCACCGTCCCGTCGTCCCGGAGAAAACGGCGGATCTCCCCGGCGATCTTGGGCACGGCATAAGTGGAAAACTGGGTCCCAAACGCCGGGTCGAACCCCCGGACCGCCTTTACAAACCCCAGGCAGCCCAGCTGGTACAGATCCTCCGGGTCCACCCCTCTTCCATAGTAGCGCCTGGCGACGCTCCAGATGAGGCCCGCATTCTCTTCCAGCAGCCGGGTACAGGCATCATTGTCTCCCCGGCGGGCTTCTGCCAGCAGGGACAGTGTCTCCGCGCTCACCCCTGGGCCCGCCGGGAGATCCGCCGGCGCAGCACCACTGTGGTCCCCTTACCCAGTCTGGAGCGGACCTTCACCGAATCCATAAAGCTCTCCATAATAGTGAAACCCATACCCGACCGGTCAGTCCCTCCGGTGGTGTAAAGGGGCGTTCTGGCCTGCTCGATATCGGCGATGCCCACGCCGTTGTCATGGACCACAATTTCCAGCGTGTTATCCCCAAACAGGCGCATCCGCATGGTCACAGTCCCCAGCGCATCCGGATAAGCGTGGACGATACAGTTGGTCACCGCCTCGCTGACCGCAGTCTTGATATCATTTACTTCATCCAGCGTTGGATCCAGCTGGGCGGCGAAGCAGGCCGCCGCCGTCCTGGCAAAGCCCTCGTTGGCTGAACGGCTCGGAAAGGTCATCTTCACTTCATTGATCGGTTTCATATGTACTCCTCCTCACTCCATGGGGATCAGATGGTCGATCCCCGCCGCTTTGAGCACTTTCATCGCCTGATCCGGCACGTGGGTCACCGTCATGCTTCCCTGAAGCCGCCCCATATGCTGGTAGGCCCGCAGCACCAGGGCAATGCCGGAACTGTCCATAAAGGTGACTCCGCTCAGATCCATGGTCAGGTTCCGGGGCAGCGCGGCGTCCAGCTGCCGGCTCACCTCTTCCATAATAGCTCGGGCGGCATGGTGGTCCACCTCCCCCGACACCTGTATCGTCAGGGCTCTGCCCTCCTGGACACAATCCACCGGCATATCCCGCTCCTCCTTTATTTTAAACCGTCTGAATGCAAAAATCGCTGTATCTCCTGCGAGATACAGCGATTATAGCGCATATGGGTTAAATTTCCTGTCAGAATATAGTTTCAAATTGGGTAAACACCCATTTTTCCCCCACTCGGGTATAGGGGAAATCGTAACTCTGCTGATCGACAACAATCCCGCCGTTCATCGGATCCACGATCTCCACAGTCACCCGAACCGTGCAGGAAACGGGGTCTTCCTCCTCCGGCCAGAGGACCGCGGTGGTCGTACCTCCCCGGGTAATATCGCTTCCCCGGCCGGCCGGCAGCGCGTACAGCCCATCAGGCCCGTCCGTGAATTGTTCTTCCTCCGGACTCAGAAGGCTGTCCACAACTTCATCGGAGAAAAGAGTTTTCAGATAGGCGCGCAGACTGTCCATATTCTCCAGACCCCCACGGGTCACCCGATAATACGTACGCTCCCCCACGGTACAGATATCCTCCGCATCCAACAACAGGCCGCTGTCGTCATAGCCGGCAAACCAGGCATTGGCCTCTGTGGCGTCCCGATAAGCCTGAAGGACTTCTTCGTCCGACGGGCCGGTACGGCCCGTGCTGGCCAGAGGCTCCGGGCTCTCGGATTCTGCCGGTTCGGAAGAAAGCTCCGCGTCCGGGCTCTCGCTCTCCACGGGAACGGCTTCACTCTCCAGGGAAGCACTGGGTATGACGGCGGAGGTCTCGTCAGGGATCAGGCTCTCCGGCGTCTCAGAGATGACCGCTGCGGATGAGAGAGCGGAACTCTCGGCGCTTTGGCTGGGCGCACAGGCCGCAAGCCCAACCGTGAGGGCTGCAGTCAGCAGCAGGATTTTTTTCATCAGCGGCCCTCCTCTCTTACGAAACTGAGTCCTATTGTACGCTATTTTATCCGTTCCGGACGCAAATCACAACAACAAATGAGTGACAAAATCCCTCATTCTTTCTAATTGGCTCACTCTTACGCCAGAGAAGCGGCGGATTCCTCCAATTTTGCGATCAATGCGCGAAGCGTCTCCGCCCGCTCCCGCTGTCCCTGGACCACCTGGGCCGGAGCCTTGCTGACAAAGTTGGGGTTGCCCAGCCGGGCCTCCAGGCCGGCCAGCTCGTTCTTCCTCTGGGTCAGTTCCTTCTCAACGCGTTTCTTCTCCTGCTCCAGATCCACCAGTTCGGCCAGAGGCATGAAGATCCGGGCCACGTGCGTGACCACATCGATCTGGCCCTTGGCTCCCTCCGGGGCGGCATCGGGGGACACCACCGTGACCTCGCTGGCGTAAGCCAGCCGCTTGAGAAGCGGGATCCCCTGCGTGAACACCTCCGATTCCAGCGTGGCAATGGTGAGGTGAGCCTTCTTGGAGGGGGGCACGTTGAGTTCGGCCCGTTTGGTCCGAACCGCCCGGGTGGCGTCAATGATGAGGTCGATCGCCTTCTCCTCCCCGGGGAAGGCGAGGTCAGCCCGGTGCTCCGGCCACTTCTGGAGCATGAGGAACTCCCCTTCCGCGTGAGGCAGGGCCTGCCAGATCTCCTCGGTGATGAAGGGCATGAAGGGATGCAGGAGCTTCAGCGTCTCAGTGAGGACATAGCACAGCACCTGCTGGGCCTGCTCCTTCGCCTGTGCGTTCTCCCCCTGGAGGCGGGCTTTGGTGAACTCGATATACCAGTCGCAGAAATCATCCCAGATGAAGTCATAGATCTTCTGAGCCGCCACGCCCAGTTCATAGCGGTCCATATTCTCCGTCATGTCCGGGATCAGCGCGTTGAGCTTGGAGAGGATCCATTTATCCTCCTGGGTCAGCTCGCCGGGCAGTTCGCAGCGGTCAATGGTCAGGTTCATCAGCACAAAGCGGCTGGCGTTCCAGATCTTATTGGCGAAATTCCGCATGGCCTCGCAGCGCTCCGGCAGGAAGCGCATGTCGTTTCCGGGGGAGTTGCCGGTGACCAGATTGAACCGCAGGGCATCGGCGCCGTACTGGTCGGCCACCACCAGGGGATCCACTCCGTTGCCCAGGGACTTGGACATTTTCCGGCCCTTGTCATCCCGGACCAGGCCGTGGATGAGTACGGTGTGGAAGGGGGCCTTGCCGGTGTGCTCACAGCCGGAGAAGATCATCCGGGCCACCCAGAAGAAAATAATATCATAGCCGGTGACCAGCACGTCGGTGGGGTAGAAATACTCGAAATCCTCCGTCTTCTCAGGCCAGCCCAGAGTGGAGAAGGGCCACAGGGCCGAGGAGAACCAGGTGTCCAGCACGTCCTCCTCCTGGTGGATGTTTTTGGAGTGGCAATGGCAGCACTCGGTGGGATCGGTCTCGGATACGGTCATCTCCCCGCAGTCATCACAGTGCCAGGCGGGGATGCGGTGGCCCCACCACAGCTGGCGGGAGATACACCAGTCCCGGACGTTTTCCATCCAGTTGACATAGGTCTTGGAGAACCGGTCGGGGACAAAGCGGGTCTCTCCCTCCCGGACCACCCGCAGGGCCTCCTTGGCCAGAGGTTCCATTTTGACGAACCACTGGGCGGAGATCAGAGGCTCCACATCGTTGTGGCAGCGGTAACAGGTGCCCACGTTGTGCTGGTGGGGCTCCACCTTTACCAGATAGCCCTGCTCCTCCAGGTCCGCCACAATGGCCTTCCGGGCCTCGTAGCGGTCCATGCCGGAGTATTTTCCGTAGCCTTCCACCACTTTTCCGTTGTCATCCAGCACCCGGATGGTCTCCAGATGCTGCCTCTGGCCCACCTCGAAGTCATTGGGGTCGTGGGCGGGGGTCATCTTCACACAGCCGGTGCCGAACTCCATGTCCACGTATTCATCGGCCACGATGGGCATCTCCCGGCCCACCAGGGGCAGAATGCACTTCTTGCCCACGATGTCCCGGTAGCGGTCATCATTGGGGTTGACGGCCACGCCGGTATCGCCCAGCATGGTCTCGGGCCGGGTGGTGGCCACCACCACATAGCGGCCCTCCTCCCCCTGGATGGGATAGCGGATATGCCAGAGACTGCCCGGCTTGTCCTTGTATTCCACCTCGGCGTCAGAGAGGGCGGTGACGCAGTGGGGACACCAGTTGATGATGCGGGACCCCTTGTAAATGAGTCCCTTGTCATAGAGGCTGACAAACACGTGGCGGACCGCTTTGGACAGTCCCTCGTCCATGGTGAACCGGGCCCGGGACCAGTCGCAGGAGACACCCAGCTTCTTCTGCTGCTCCACGATGCGGGCGCCGTACTTGTTTTTCCACTCCCACACCCGTTCCAGGAACTTCTCCCGGCCCAGGTCGTAACGGGTCAATCCCTCGTTTTCCCGCAGATCTTCCTCCACCTTGATCTGAGTGGCAATACCCGCGTGGTCAGTGCCGGGAACCCACAAAGCGGCATAGCCCTGCATCCGCTTGAACCGGATCAGGATATCCTGCAGCGTACAGTCCATGGCGTGACCCATATGGAGCTGTCCCGTCACATTGGGGGGCGGCATGACAATGGTAAAAGGCTTTTTATCCGGATCCCGGCGGGCCTCAAAACAGCCGTTCTTCTCCCAGGCCTCATAGACCCGGCTCTCCACCTCTTTGGGATCATAAGCCTTGGGCAGTTCTTTTGACATTTCGTTCACTCCTCTCTCAAATCTTCACAAAGGGAATCTTTTTCCCCATTTTCCGCTCCAGAAACGCTTTAAACTGGGCCGGATCCCCCACCACAAATTTCTCTTTGGGAAGGACGTACCCGGAATCCCGGTCCAGAAAGACGATAAAATAGTCCTGACTTTCCGCGCCGGCAATCAGCTTGTCATAGCGGTGAATGATCTTCTCTTTACCGCTCTCGGCCAGCAGGTTATCCTCACTGAAAAAGAACAATTCTTCCGGCTCTCCCTGGATCCGGGAGACACTTTTCCATGCCAGGTAGCGCTCCATCAAAACGCTTCCCGCAATGCTGAGTACCGCTAGGATGTATCCCCATATGGCAAGGGTGATCCCCTCCCCCGTCCGAATCTGAGCCGTGGCGCCAACGGCTACCACAACGCCAAGCGCCAGCAGCCCCAGCCGCATGGCCGTGGTCCGGCCCTTCAGAACGGTCCGGCAGCTCAGCCGCTGGAACGCCTGGACCTCTTCTTTCCGCAACGTCGTCTTGATCTCAAATTCCACCGCTGTTTTCCCCGCTTTCTTGATAATACATACAAAAACGCCCTGAAACCGAAGTCCCAGGGCGAACTGTGTCCGCGGTACCACCTGAATTCGGGTGCCAGAACACCCGCACTCTTTCTCCCGTAACGCGGGACACGTCCGGCCTTACTGTCCTTCAGGCCGAAAGCTCAGGGGCGACTTGGGCGCCCGGTTCACGGGGCCTTCCACCAGCCGGCCCCTCTCTCTGCTTTCCCGGAGGCGCTTACTCCTCCCCTTCTCTGCCTTTTAACTGTCTTAGTATATCAAATTGTGGCGAAAAGTCAAGGCAGCGCCGCACAATTCGGCAAGCGGATCCGGCAGGAGATTTCCGGCCCGGAAACGGCATTTTTCCGGACTGCCTCAGGACGCGGCCCGGCTTCACTCCAGAGCCAGGTTCCGTTTCACCATGCGGATATGGTCCTCCCACACACCGTTGATCTTCAGATACTTGGGGGACACGCCCTCCATCTGGAAGCCGCACTTCTCCAGCACCCGGAGGGAGCGCCGGTTCCGGGGCATCACGTTGCCCTCCACCCGGTGGAGGCCCAGCTCGGAAAACGCCCATTCAACCGCCAGAGTCACCGCACGGGTCATATAGCCCCGGTTGATCCAGTCCCCGTCCAGTTTATAGCCCAGAAAGCAGGAGTAAAACGCCCCCCACACCACATTGTTCAGGGCCACCCGGCCAACGATCCGGCCCGGGTCGGCAACAGGGCGGATATAAAAGAACCAGCCCGCCCGCCGTTCGGTCTGCTCCATCTGACCGGCCAGCATCTCCCGCTGCCCGGCCAGGGTGTAAAAGCGGTCGTCGTTGATGGGATCAAAGGGCCGCAGGAACTCCTGATTGCGGGTAAAATAGTCCAGCGTTTCCTCCGCCAGCTCCAGCCCGGCGGGGATCAGGGTCAGTTTTTCATCTGCGAGGATCATACCTCTGCCTCCTTTGGAATGGATTTCCGGCGCAGGAAACTGAATTTGGTCTCCGAACACACCACCGCCACAAAGATCAGAGTGAAGCCCGCCACCAGCCGGGGCGTCACCGGGTCGCCGTAGCAGATCACCGAGAAAATGACGCCGAATACCGACTCCAGGGACAGGAGAATGGCGGCGGAGGCCGGATCGGACCAGACCTGGCCCACATTCTGGAAAAGAAGGGCAACGGTGGTGCACATCACCGTCAGATAGGCCAGCTGGATCATCATGTCCCGGCTGAAGACCGACAGGCCCGGGAATTCCTGAAACAGCAGACCGCCGATCCAGGCATAGAGAGCGGCAAAAGCAAACTGAAACACAGTGAGCAGATAGATGTCTTTCCCCGGCGAGACCTTCGCCACCGCCACAATGTGCAGGGCGTAAAAGACTGCCCCGATCAGGGTGAGAAGATCTCCCAGAGCCATATGGAAACCGCCGGAGATGGACACCAGCCCCACCCCGGCCACACACAGAACCGCCGCCAGGATATTGTATCGGTCCGGTTTCCGCTTCATCACCGCCCAGTAGAAAAAGGGCACCAGCACGCAGTAGACCGCCGTCAAAAAGGCGTTGTTGGAGGGGGTTGTCCACATAATGCCGAAGGTCTGGACAGAGTAGGCCGCCCAGAGGCAGAAGCCGATCACCGCCCCCCGCCACAGGTAGTCTCTGGTAAAAAACCGCCACTTTTTCCAACACACCAGGCTCAGCAGTACAGCGCCGCCGGTGAAGCGGATGGCCAGAAGATAAAAGGTGGGCAGTACGTCCACCGCCCCCTTCATCATAAAGAAGGAGGATCCCCAGATAAGGGCGGCCGCCAGCAGCATGGGCTTGGCCAGACGGCGCATCACAGTTTCGTTCACAATTGTCACGGACCTTTCTGTGTGATATGATAGAAAAAATGGGGTGAGAAGATGGAAAAACTGACGGCGGATTTTTTCGCCCGGGACACAGTGACCGTGGCCCGGGATCTGCTGGGCAAGCATCTGGTCCGGATTCTGGAGGACGGGAGCCGGCTGGTCTGCCGCATTACCGAGACAGAGGCCTACATAGGCCGGATGGACAAGGCCTGCCACGCTTATGATTACAAGCGCACGGCCCGCACGGAGACGCTGTTTGCCCGCCCCGGCACCGCCTATATCTACCTGATCTACGGCATATATCACTGCCTCAACTTCGTCACCGAGGCGGAGGGCGAGCCCTGCGCGGTGCTCATCCGGGGCCTGGAGGCGGCGGATGGGGCGGAGCAGATCGCCCGCAACCGCTATGGGACCGGGCTGGCCGGGCTGAGCGCTTACCAGAAGAAAAACTTCCTCAACGGCCCGGGCAAGCTGTGCAAAGG
>JAQXNP010000071.1 GCA_029098065.1 Clostridiales bacterium
ATCGTGGGTGGCGGTCCTAACCACCGGGGGGCGGGGGGCCGCGCGCTCACCCGGCATTTCGGCCGCCGGGCGCGGCCCCCCGGGGCCCCGCCGGTCTGTTTTTATCCTTTTCCCGCGGCCTCCAGGGCCAGCAGTTTTTCCTTCCGCCAGAGCCCGCCGGCGTACCCGGTGAGACTGCCGCTGCTCCCCACCACCCGGTGGCAGGGGATGAGCAGCGCCACCGGATTATGGCCCACCGCGCCCCCCACCGCCTGGGCGGACATGGGCCGGCCGAACTGTCCCGCCAGGGTACCGTAGGTGGTGGTGCCGCCATAGGGGATGGCCCTCAGCGCCGCCCATATCCGCTCCTGAAAGGGCGTGCCCGCCGTGTGCACCGGCGGGATGGGCCCCGGGTCCCTGCCGTCAAAATACTGCGTCAGCCACTCATCCAGCTGGTCAAAAACCGGCCGCGATTCCCGAAGCTGCGTCTGATCCCGGGAAACATGGACACGGGTCTGGTCGGCAAACCACAGTCCCGTGATGCTCGCCCCGTCGCTGACGGCAAAGATCTCCCCCAAGGGGCTTTCGAAATGAGCCAAATATTGCATAGGTTCCGTTTCCCCCTCTTTTTCCCCATTTTACCGCAGATCCCGGCTGCTTTCCAGTATTTTTGCATGGAACTCTCCTTTTTCCAATGGTATTCTTGGAACAGGAGGTATCGCTATGAAAAAATGGATTACAAAGGCGGCGGTCCTCACACTGACCGCCGCCGCCCTTACCACCAATGCCGCCGCCCTCTCCCACACCGTGGTCCGGGGCGACACCATGTGGAAGCTGGCCGTTCAATATCAGGTTGGCACCAGCGAGATCATTTCCGCCAACCCGCAGGTAACCAACCCCGACCTCATCTATCCCGGTCAGGTCCTGACCATTCCCACGCTGGACAGCACGGTAAACGCCTACGAGCAGGAGGTCATCCGTCTGGTCAACGAGATCCGGGCACAGAACGGTCTCAAGGCCCTCTCCGCCAACTGGGAGCTGAGCCGGGTGGCCCGGTACAAATCCCAGGACATGGCGGACAACCGCTATTTCTCCCACACCAGTCCTACTTACGGCTCTCCTTCCCAGATGATCCGCGCCTTCGGCCTGACCTTCCGCGCCTCGGGTGAGAACATCGCCTACGGCCAGACCACCCCCCAGCAGGTGGTAAACGCCTGGATGAACTCCAGCGGCCACCGGGCCAACATCCTCAGCACCAGCTACACCCAGATCGGAGTGGGCTATGCGGCCAGGGGGAACTATTGGACCCAGATGTTCATCGGCTGAGTCCCTGCCCGCATTTCTCTCGTTTTCCGCGCCGCTTCCCGGAGGCAAGAAAACAGCTTCCGGTTTTGATCCACTTTTTCTCACTTCTTCCCCGATATTTTCAGCAAAAATGCCGAAGCCAATTTCTGTCAAATGGTGTATAATAACTTCAATTTTCAATAGCAGGATAATAGGTAGCCTGCAGAGAAGGGAAGTGCCAACATGGCAGAAGCGATGAAATACGGCCACGAGGAATTTGAGGTGCATCTGCCAGCGGAACTGATTGCGGCAGAGCTGGAACCCAACCATGTGGACCTGCCCCAGCGGACGGTTGCGGAACACATTCATTACGCTCTGGAACATCCCATTGATTCCAGGCCTCTGAAGGAGCTGGTGAAGCCCGGCGAGACCGTGTGCATCATCATCTCCGATGTGACCCGCCGCTGGCAGGCTCCGGAAACTTATATCCCCATTCTGGTGGAAGAGCTGGAAAGCGCGGGGATTCGGGACGAGGATATGCTGATCCTCTCCGCCACCGGCACTCACCGTCGTCAGACGGTAGAGGAACATATCGGCCTTGTGACAAAAGCGATGTATGACCGCATCCGTCTGGTCGATCATCAGTGCACAGAGGAGGAATACCTCAAATACGTGGGCACCACCTCCCGCGGCACCCCTGTCTGGCTGGACAAACGGGCGCTGGAATGCGACCATATCATCCTCACCGGCGGCGTGGTGCATCACTTTATGGCGGGCTTCGGCGGCGGCCGCAAGAGCATCCTGCCCGGCATTGCCGGCCAGGAGACCATCATGAAGAACCATAACCTGGCCTTGAATCCCGGCCTTGGCGCCGGGTCCAATCCGGAAGTCCGCAGTGCCAATCTCACCGACAGCAATCCCGTCCACGCCGACATGATGGAGGCCTGTGCCATGGCTGATCCCACCTTCCTCATCAACGTGGTGGTGAATGACAACCAGGAGATCATCAGCGCCTTTGCCGGCAACTGGATCACCGCCCACAAGGCCGCCTGTAACCTGGTGGATCAGATGTACCGAGTGTCCGTGAAGGAACGGACTCCCATGGTCATCGCCAGCGCCGGCGGCTATCCCAAGGACCTGAACTTTTACCAGACCATCAAGACGCTGCGCAATGCGGAAGAAGTGGTGGAAGACGGCGGAACCATTATTCTGATAACAAAGTCCGACGAGGGCATCGGCAGCGATGATGTGGAGCGGATTCTTTCCGCCTATCCCACGATGCTGGAGCGGGAAAAGGCCCTGCGGGCGGACTTCTCCATCGGCGCTCTCACCGGCTACCTGTATGCCGAGGCGGCTGAGAATTACCATCTGATCGTTGTGACCAGCCTGTCACAGGATCAGTTCGGCAGCGCCAAGATCCACGTGGTCAAGACTCTGGACGAAGCTCTGGCCCTCTCCAGAACGCTGAACGGCGGAAAGGACCTGCGGGCCACGCTGATGCCCCATGGTGCCAACACGCTGCCCAAACTGCAAAAACAGGGGTGATCGGACATCCGTCCATTTCACGTCCGCTAAAAACAGCCCACGCCGGTTGCGGACCGGCGTGGGCTGTTTCCCGTCATTCGGTGCGAATCCGGATTTGGAAATGAGGAGCAGCGGCATGAGCGCACTCTG
>JAQXNP010000072.1 GCA_029098065.1 Clostridiales bacterium
CCACGGAGGCAAGCTGGCCAGCGCCTTCGGCAGCTATGGCTGGTCCGGCGAGGGGGTCCCCCACATCATGGAGCGGCTGAAGCAGCTGAAAATGCGGACGGTCGAGGGATTCCGGGTCCGCTTCAAACCCGGCGAGGTGGAGCTGATGCAGGCCCGGGAGTTCGGCCGCAGCTTTGGCCGCGCGCTTCTGGAGGGCATCAAGCCCGCGGACAACGCCCCCAAACGGAAGGTCAAATGCCAGATTTGCGGCGCTGTGTTTGACGAGGGCGCGGAGGAGTGCCCGGTGTGTCACGTGGGCCCCGAGAACTTCAAGCCCCTGCTGGAGGAGGCCCGGCCCGCCGCCCCGGCGGAAAAGGTCCGCTGTCAGATCTGCGGCGCCGTGTTCGACGCGGGCAAGGAGGCCTGTCCGGTCTGCGGAGTGGGTCCCGAACACTTCATTCCTGTGCCCAGGGAGGCCGCGGCGAAGAAAAAGGGCGCCCGCCAGCTGGTGAAGTGCCTGGTGTGCGGCGCGATCTTTGATTCCTCGCTGGACACCTGCCCGGTCTGCGGCGTTGGCCGGGACAAGTTCGTGGATGTCACCGTGGACGAGGTGGCCTACCGCAACAACACCAACGACACCTATGTCATTCTGGGCAACGGCTGCGCCGGCGTCAGCGCGGCGGAGGCCATCCGGGAACGGGACAAGACCGGCCGCATCCTGCTGATCTCCAACGAGGGCCCCGCCTATCAGCGGCCCATGCTGACCAAGGCCATGCTGTCCGGGCTGGACGCCGAGCATATGGCGCTGCATCCCGCCGGCTGGTACGAGGCCCAGGAGATCGTCCAGATCCTGGAGCGCCAGGTCACCGCCATCCACCCCGAGGAAAAAGTCGTGGTGCTGGACGTCGAGCTGAAGCTTCCCTACACCAAGCTGATCTATGCCCTGGGCAGCGACTGCTTCATCCCTCCCATCCCCGGCCATGACAAGGAGGGCGTGGTGGCCATCCGCCGCCTGTCCG
Organism: Clostridiales bacterium; assembly: GCA_029098065.1. Taxonomy (GTDB): domain Bacteria; phylum Bacillota; class Clostridia; order Oscillospirales; family Oscillospiraceae; genus Vermiculatibacterium. The sequence continues at coordinate 999 of JAQXNP010000072.1, forward strand.
ATACCGCCAAGATCCAGGCCATGGGCAGCAGGCTGAAGAGCGCCGTAGTCATCGGCGGGGGCGTGCTGGGGCTGGAGGCCGCCTGGGAGCTGTGCAAGGCCAAGTGCCAGGTCACGGTCCTGGAGCTGGCCCCCGCCATCATGGGCCGGCAGCTGGATGACACCGCCGCCGCCATGCTGCTGGAGCACTGTGCCAAGGTGGGCGTCCGGGTGGAGACCGGCGTTCAGATTTCTTCCATTGAAGGCAGTGACCATGTCACCGGCGTCAAACTGGGCAGCGGAGAGGTCATCCCCGCGGATCTGGTGGTTATGTCCTGCGGCGTGCGGGCGGCCAGCGCCATCGCCAAGGAGGCCGGCATTGAGGTGGACCGGGCCGTTGTGGTCAACGAGAGGATGGAGACCAACCTGCCCGGCATTTACGCCTGCGGCGACTGCGCCCAGTACCAGGGGGTCAATTACGCCCTGTGGCCCGAGGCCCAGGAGCAGGGCCGGGTGGCCGGCGCCTGCGCCGCTGGGGACGACGCCGCCTATCAGCAGATTGCGGCGATCACCTCGTTCCACGGTATGGGCACCGAGCTGTTCTCCCTGGGCGACCCGGGCAAGAACCCCAATCTGACCTACAAGACCGTGGAGATCACCGACGCGCCCAAGGGCCTGCTGGAGAAGTACTTTTTCACCGACGACCGCCTGTGCGGCGTGATCCTCATGGGCGATGTATCCAGGATGGGCGATATGATCGCCGCTATTGAGGAGAAGCGGCCCTTCCGGAAGTTCTTTGCGTGATATTCTGACAGATCCTGATCTGAAAAAGCAGATGTCCCCGTCTGACGGCGGAGGCATCTGCTTTTGTTCCTCTTTGAGCGGACGGAACAGGCCCGGCGTTTGAAATCGCTCCGGACAGTTTCCGGAGCGTTATTCCCCCGGCCTGCCGCCGGGAATGGAACCCTGCTGTGAGGCGATCACGGACAGCAACAGAGAGTTGCTTGGTTCTATGCGGCAATCGTGGTATCATATCCGTGAGGTGGTGATTCATATGGAAACAAAGGATGTTATATTGAACCTCCGGATGCAAAGAGGATTATCTCAGGATGAACTGGCAGAAAAGGTCTATGTTACGCGGCAGGCGGTGTCCCGTTGGGAAACCGGTGAGACTGTGCCCAATACGGAGACGTTGAAATTGCTGTCCAGGCTGTTTGATGTTTCCATCAATACTCTTTTGGGCTCTCCCAGGAAACTGATTTGCCAATGCTGCGGCATGCCCCTTGATGATTCCTCCATCAGTAGGGAGCCTGACGGTACCTTGAATGAAGAATACTGCAAGTGGTGCTATACCGATGGGAAATTTGTTTATACGAATCTTGAGGAATTAACGGATTTTCTTGTGGAACATATGTCAAATGAGAACTGGCCCCCGGAGCAGGCCCGGGCCTTTTTTGAAGCACAGCTGCCAAAACTCGGTTATTGGCAGGAGAAATGAGCTGTTCCTGCAGACACGGGCATATGCGGGAGAGAATACCGTCTGCCGTGGCTGCCGTCGTCTCCCTTTTCTGTACCTTAATGTCTACTGAACAATGGGCGATTTTTCCTTGGGGAAGAAAATAGCCAGCAGATATGTGAGCAGGCGCAAAAGGGCGCGCTGAATCTTGCGGAGATTCAGCACCAGAACAAACACGGCAAGCACATGGGCGGCAGTCTCCCGCAGTTTTGCGGTGACCAGCCCCATGACGGATTTGCGCTTCACCATGCTGAACCTGCGCTCTCCTTCCACACGCTCACACTCATCCCGGGAATCCTGAGCCTTGTTTCTGGTCTCACCCATCCTGGGCCGTCCCAGTGCCGGACCGGAGAGACGGATTCCGTGCTCCTTGCAATAACTGAGATTCTCACGGTTTCGGCAGATCTTGTCTGCCCGGATACGGCTGTGGCAATGCCCTTCCCGATCCCGGAACCGTTCTGCCATCTCCTTCAGATTCCCATCCTCGTTGTAGGCATCAAAGGAACAGCATTCCAACCGTGTCCACCCGTCTACAACGCTGATGTCCAGCTTTGCGCCGAACTCCACTGGCTTGCCCGCTTTTCCCCGTACAATAGGACGAATGAATGGCCGGCTCACACTGACAATTCGGTCAGGCACGCTGTGGGTGCGGTTATCGTACACATACTTCTGCTGTCCATAGATGGCGCGGATCGTATCCAGACGTTCCATCTGCCGCATGGTCAGAGGCTTTCCGAGAGAAAGCTTTCCATCAACGGCATCGAGGTCACGTCGGAGATAAGTCAGCTGTTTTCCAATTGCTTTGCGGGTCATCTTGGCGGTATGCCTGCGGCTAAAGGGAAACGAAAGGGAAAACGACCTTCAAAAAGATAGAAAAACCTCGTAACCATAGCGGTTACGAGGTTTTTTAGTGGCGGAGAAGGAGGGATTTGAACCCTCGCGACGGTTGCCCGCCCTACTCCCTTAGCAGGGGAGCCCCTTCGGCCTCTGGGGTCCTTCTCCATACCGATGACAGTCGATGAAAAAATGCTTTTATAAAAGATTTGCCCCATTTCTTTTACATCAAGAAAAGAGATGGCGGAGAGAGTGGGATTCGAACCCACGGTCCCTTGCGGGATCACCAGTTTTCACGACTGGCTCCTTAACCCACTCGGACATCTCTCCATCGTTACCGAGAAGCGGCCAATCAAATGCAACGACAATATTAGCACATTTGTGTGTGAATGTCAATATGGATCACTGAAAAGTTAAAGAGAGTTTTTTTCGGGATTTTCGCCTTTTCCCAGAAAAGCCCTTGCAAAATGCGGATGCATGGGGTAAAATATTTACGCCTAATTACTGAATATTTGGAGGATGAGGACCAATGCCTACAATTACTGCCGGCGAATTTCGCAATGGCATGACCTTTGAGATGGACGGCCAGGTCATGCAGGTCATCGAGTTCCAGCACGTGAAGCCCGGTAAGGGCGCGGCCTTTGTGCGCACCAAGATGAAGAACGTACTCAGCGGCGGTGTGACTGAGACTTCTTTCAACCCCACTGCCAAGTTTGAAAGCGCCTATATCGAGCGCAAAGATGCCCAGTACAGTTACAACGATGGTGATCTCTACTACTTCATGGAGCAGGAGACCTTTGACATGATTCCCATCGCCGCCGGGGATCTTCCGGATGGCTTTAAGTTCATCAAGGAAGAGACGATGTGCAAGCTGATGATTTACAAGGACAAGGTGGTCGGCGTGGAGCCCCCCAACTTTGTGGAACTGGAGGTCACTGAGACCGATCCCGGATTCCGGGGCGACACTGCCACCAATGTGACCAAGCCCGCCACCCTGGAGACCGGCGCGGAGATTAAGGTGCCTCTGTTCATCAACCCCGGTGACAAGATCAAGATCGACGTCCGCACCGGTGAGTATCTGGAGCGCTGCAAGGCGTAAGCTGCCTCTTTGAGCGGCGGGGAGACCCGCCCTATCGCAAGGCCGCGGCGAACGCGGCTGCCAGTCGGGCCCTGGAAGGTCCGCCGCTGAAAGGAGTTATTGTTATGACGATTTCGGAAAAAGTTGCGTATCTGAAAGGCCTGGCTGAGGGCCTGGATCTGGACACGGAAAAGTCCAAAGAGGGAAAGCTGATCTCCGTGATGATCGGTATTCTGGAGGAGATTGGCCTGTCTCTGGAGGACCTGGAGGAGAACGATACCGCTCTGGGCGAAGAGATCGATGCCATTTCCGACGACCTGGCCGATGTGGAGGAAGCGCTTTACGGCGAGGATGATGAGGATGACGAAGATGGGGATGACGATGATTTTTTTGAGGTCGAGTGCCCCAACTGCGGGGAAGACCTGGTCATCGATGAGTCCGTGCTGGAATCCGGAACGGTAGAATGTCCCAACTGTCGTGAAAAGTTCGCAATTGATCTGAGCGATGAGGAAGATGAGTCTGACACCGGCGATGAACGGTGAGCTGATCGCGCAGAGTGAGAGGGCGGCGTGTGCCGCCCTCTTTTTTTGCCCGTTCAGTTTAAACACGTAAGTTTGCCTAAATTAACAATTATGCACAAAATGATGCGCCGATTCTGTGCAGGAATTGTATGGACATACAAGCCCAAATGTACTATATTAGTTTCAGGCAGAGCTGGAAACGTTTCCAGAATACTGCCTGACCCTGTCAAAAAAGAGAGGGGCAGGGAATCATTCAAAGGAGAGATTGGCATGATCACGTTCTTTGTCTGTCTGGTACTCCTCATTGTGGGCTTCTTCATCTACGGCAAACTGGTGGAGAAAGTATTCCATATTGATGACCGTCAGACACCCGCCGTAGCCCATCCGGACGGAGTGGACTATGTTCCGATGAAAACATGGCGCATTTTCCTGATCCAGCTGCTGAACATTGCAGGGCTGGGACCCATTTACGGAGCCATCGCTGGCGCCTGCTGGGGTCCGGCGGTTTATCTTTGGATCGTTTTCGGTACGATTCTGGGCGGCGGCGTCCACGATTTCCTCTCGGGTATGATGAGTGAGCGGAATGACGGAAAGTCTATTTCTGAAGTAGTGGGCCTGTATATGGGCAAGGTCATCACCTTTATCATGCGGATTTTCTCCGTGGTCCTGCTGGTAATGGTGGGCGTGAACTTTGCCAAGGGTCCTGCTGACCTGCTGGCAAAGCTTACTCCGGAGGCTCTGGGCAGCATGTTCTGGCTGGCTGTTATCATGATCTATTACCTGCTGGCAACGTTCCTGCCCATTGATAAGATCGTCGGAAAGCTCTACCCCGTATTTGGGATTTGCCTGATTATTATGGCCCTGGGCGTGGGCGGAGCGACCATCATCCTCCACGGAGCCGATATGCCTGAACTCTCGGCGGCCACCCTGGCTGTGGTTCATCCGAACGGCACCCCCAAGTGGGCCATGATGTTTGTCACGGTGGCCTGCGGCGCCGTTTCCGGCTTCCACGCGACACAGTCTCCCATGATGGCCCGGTGCATCAAATCTGAGAAGGAAGGCCATGTGGTGTTTTACGGAGCCATGGTGGCGGAGGGCATCATCGCTCTGATCTGGGCTGCTGCCGGCGTTACCTTCTATACCAATCATGGTTCTCTGGTAGACGGGATGGCCGGACTGTCTGCCGCTGTCGCCGCGGAAGGACAGGGCGGAGTGGTCTATGATATCTGCAAGACGCTGCTGGGCCCTGTGGGCGGCGTTCTGGCCATGATCGGCGTGATCGCCTGCCCCATTACCTCGGGCGATACCGCGTTCCGTTCTGCCCGGCTGACCATTGCCGACTGGTTCCACATTGACCAGTCCGATGCGAAAAAGCGGGCCATGCTGGCTGTGCCTCTGCTGGCGGCCGGCGCTGTCATTGTGGTGGCGCTTCCCTGGACCGTCCTGTGGCGGTATTTCTCCTGGTCCAACCAGACTCTGGCCATGATCGTTCTGTGGACCGGCGCTGTGTTCCTCCACAAATACGGCTATCCGCCGGTGGCCTGCATGATGGCCGCTCTGCCTGCCGCCTTTATGACGGCGGTGTCCATCACCTACTTCTTCCAGGCGCCTGAGTGCCTGCACCTGTCCACTGCGATTGCGTATCCTGTGGGCATTGCGGTGGCGGTCATATTCTTCGTGATTTTCTATGTGCAGACTTTTGTCCGCCACAAGAATGAGAATGTGCTGGCCGCCCGGATGGGCCGCTGAATTTCTGAAAGCGGAGAGATTTCCATAATGATAGTTGGG
>JAQXNP010000073.1 GCA_029098065.1 Clostridiales bacterium
TTCAGCTATTTCTACTCCACCATGCAGTTCGATCCGGTGGAGGTCGCCAATAATCTGAAGAAGAACGGCGGCTTCGTTCCCGGCTACCGTCCGGGCAAGCCCACTGCCGACTTTATCCGCAGAGTGCTGAGCAAGATCACCTTCTTTGGTGCAATTTTCCTGTCCATCATCGCCATCCTGCCCATTGTGACCGGGAACCTGATCGGTATGCAGGACCTGGCCCTGGGCGGAACGTCCGTCATCATCGTTGTGGGCGTTGCTCTGGAGACCACCAAGGCTCTGGAGGCTCAGCTCATGATGCGCCACTACAAGGGTTTCCTTGAGTGAGGTCTAAGGGAGGCCGGGGACAATGATGAAACTGATCTTTTTAGGCCCTCCGGGTGCCGTCAAGGGCACTCAGGCGGGTATCGTCAGCAAGAAGCTGGGCATTCACACCATCTCCACCGGTGACATGCTCCGCGCCGCCGTCAAGGAGGGGACCGAGGTGGGTAAGCGGGCCAAGTCCTTTATGGACGCGGGCAAGCTGGTCCCTGATGAGGTCATTATCGGCATTGTAGCCGAACGGGTGGAGAAGCCTGACTGTGCCAAGGGCTATATCCTGGACGGGGTGCCCCGCACCATCGCTCAGGCTGAGGCTCTGGAATCCGCCGGAATCCGCTTCGATCACGTGATCTCCATCGAGACGGAGGATGACGTGGTGAAGGAGCGGCTGGTGGGCCGCCGGGTGTGTCCCGAGTGCGGGGCTACCTACCACACAGTCAGCAATCCTTCCAAGGTGGAGGGCAAGTGCGATGCCTGCGGTCATGAGCTGATTCAGCGCCATGACGATACGGCGGACACGGTGGCCCACCGTCTGGAGATCTACCACAGCGAGACCGAACCGCTGAAGGAATTCTACCAGAAGCGGGATGTGCTGGCCAAGGTGGAAGATGAGGGCAGCATTGAGGACATCAATCACCGCATCATGGCGGTGTTGGGGCTGTGACTTTATGGACATGATCTCTATTAAGTCCCCCAGCGAGATTGAGAAAATGCGTGCCGCCGGGCGGCTCACCGCCCAAGCCAGAGCGCTGGCCGGATCGCTGATCCGGCCGGGCATTACCACCTTTGAGATCGATCGGGAAGTCCGGAAGTTTATTGAAAGTCATGGCGCCAAGCCCTCTTTCCTGGGCTATGGCGGGTATCCCGCCTCGGTATGCGCCTCAGTCAATGAGGTGGTCATTCACGGGATTCCCAACCACAGGAAGCTGGAGGAAGGGGACATTGTCTCCATTGATGTGGGTGCCTACCTCAATGGGTACCACGGGGACTGCGCAGCGACCTTCCCCTGTGGAGAGATTTCGGAAGAGGCTCAGAAGCTGATCAATGTGACCAAGCAGAGCTTTTTCGAGGGCATCAAGTTTGCACACGTGGGCTGCCGGGTCTCTGATGTCGGACACGCGGTGCAGCAGTATGTGGAGAGCTTCGGCTACGGCGTGGTCCGGGATTTCGTGGGCCATGGCGTGGGTTCCAAGATGCATGAAGCTCCCGAGGTGCCAAATTACGGCGCTGCGGGCCATGGCGCCCGGTTCCAGCCGGGGATGGTCATTGCGGTTGAGCCCATGGTGTGCGCAGGCGACTGGCGGGTAAAGGTGCTCAAAGACGGCTGGACCACCGTGTCAGCCGACGGCAGCCTCACCGCCCACTATGAGAACACCATCCTCATCACCGGAGAGGGAGAGGCTGAGATCCTCACAGACCCGGGTGACGGCCAGATATGACAGGCGATATCGTCCGTTCTCTGGCCGGACGGGATAAGGATGAGTTCTTCTGTGTGCTCCGCGAAGAGGGTGAATACCTTTTCCTGTGTGATGGGAAGAGCAGAAAGCTGGACCATCCGAAACGGAAAAAGGAAAAGCACACCGCAGCCATGGGTAAATTCGACCACCCGGCACTGGAAAAACTCCGCCGGCATGAGCCGGTGACCGACCATGAGCTCCGAAAGGCGATGGCCGCCTTCCGGGCCCAGGCAAAGGAGGGTATGACGCTTTGGCAAAAGACGATATGATCAAGGTGGAGGGCGTCGTCACCGAAGCCCTTCCCAACACCACCTTCCACGTGGATATCGGCAAAGGCCACATTATCCTGGCCCACATCTCCGGGAAGCTGCGTATGAATTTCATCCGCATCCTCCCCGGCGACAAGGTCACGGTGCAGATGTCGCCCTACGATCTAACGAGAGGGATCATTACCTGGCGCACGAAATAAGCGCCGAAAGAACGTATCAACGACCGAGCCGCCAAGGGCAATCCCCCCAGGGGCCTTGCCTCCAAAGGGGCCCCCGACCCGGAGCCGGTACGCCGGCTATGCGTCGGGAGAAGAGCCGCAGCGGAGTGAAGGAGCCCTCCCAGCTGTGTGAGAGGGCAGGCGATGCGGCGCCCGCGGCGACGAGGGGCCATTCAGGCATTCAAGGAGGTTCATTATGAAAGTAAGACCGTCCGTGAAGCCCATGTGCGAGAAGTGCAAGATCATTAAGCGCAAGGGCAAGGTCATGGTTATCTGCGAAAACCCCAAGCACAAACAGAGACAAGGTTAAAATAGGAGGTGCTGAAACAGTATGGCTCGTATTGCTGGCATTGACTTGCCGAAGGACAAGCGGATCGAGATCGGTCTGACCTATATCTTCGGCATCGGGCGCACCAGCGCCAACAAGATTCTGGCGGAAGCCGGGATCAACCCCGATACCCGCGTCAAGGATCTGACCGAGGCCGAAGAGGCCAAGCTGCGTGAGATCATTGGCCACAGCTATACCGTGGAGGGCGACCTCCGCCGGGATCTGGCCATGGATATCAAGCGGCTCACCGAGATCGGCTGCTACCGCGGTATGCGGCATCGCCGGGGCCTGCCTGTCCGCGGCCAGCGGACCAAGACCAACGCCCGTACCCGCAAGGGTCCGAAGCGTACCGTCGCAAATAAGAAGAAGTAAGGAGGGAGAGCAATGGCTGCTAATAATGGCAAGAAAGTGGTGCGTAAGCGCCGCGAGAGAAAGAACATTGAGAAGGGCCAGGTGCATATCCGCTCCTCCTTCAACAACACTATGGTCACTATGACCGATATGCAGGGCAACGCCATTTCCTGGGCGTCCTCCGGCGAGATGGGATTCCGGGGCTCCCGGAAGTCCACCCCCTTCGCCGCTCAGACTGCTGCTGAAACTGCCGCCAAGGCCGCTATGGAGCACGGGCTCAAGACCGTTGAGGTCTACGTGAAGGGTCCCGGCGCCGGCCGTGAGGCTGCGATCCGCGCGCTTCAGTCCGTGGGTCTGG
>JAQXNP010000074.1 GCA_029098065.1 Clostridiales bacterium
TCGCTGCCGCCCACGGTGACGATCATCTGGGTCTTGTAGTCGTACCGGAGATCAAAGCGGCGCTCCAGATAAGCGGAGATCTCCCGCCGGAGCGCGGCCAGGCCCGCATTGGAGGTATACTTGGTAAAGCCCTTTTCCAGAGAATAGATGCCCGCGTCACGGATGTGCCAGGGGGTCACGAAATCAGGCTCGCCCACACCCAGGGAAATGGCGTCATCCATATCCTCCAGAAGATCGAAAAACTTGCGGATACCGGACGGCTTGAGCCCCTGCACCCGCTGGGAGAGGATATTTTCGTAGTTCATACGAAGATCCACTCCTTGTCCTGCTCCTCCCGCTTCTCAAAGATCAGGTGGTTCTCCTTATATTTGTGAAGGATAAAGTGCGTGGCGGTTCCGGTGACATCCTCCAGAGGGGCCAGCTTGTCCCCCACGAACTGGGCCACTTCCTTCAACGTCCGGCCCGAGATGATGACGGTCAGATCAAAGGCTCCGCTCATCAGGTAGACGCTCTCCACCTCGTCGTACTGATAGATGCGCTCGGCCACCCGGTCGAAGCCGTCTCCCCGCTGGGGCGTCACCTTCACTTCAATCAGGGCAGTGACGTTCTCCCGCTGGGTCCGGTCCCAATCCACCACCGCCTGGTAGCCCAGGATGACTTTATCCTCCTCCAGCTTCTTGATGGCGGCGTCCACTTCCGCCTCCGTCATATTGGTCATAGCCGCCAGCTGGGCGTGAGTCAGCGTACAGTCGCTCTCCACCAGCTTCAGCAGCTTTGCGGTATCAGCCATTTTTGATTCCTCCATCCTCAGGAATTGATTTTTTCTATTATAGTACGCTCCCGGGCCAAACGCAACCGCGGATTTCAGCGCTCCTCCGCTCAGCCCGGGAGACCGTTGGCAGCCGTCTTAAAAAAGTCCGTCATCCGGGTAACCGCCCCCGGCATATGGTTCCAGCCATCTGGGGTCTCCGGGACAGATTCCTCTCCGAAGAGGCTTCCGCCGCCGGCCTGAAACCGTACGGCACTGCCGTACGGCACTTCCCGGCGGTATTTCTCTCCGGCGAAAACCGCCCTCAGTACGTGTGGCTGCACGCCTCTCTGATCTTGGCCTGAATGACCTTCAGATCCTCAAAAGTTTCCGGTCTTTTCCGGGGATCCCGCAGCAGAGCCGCCGGGTGGAACAGGGCAATGCGCAGGATGCCGTCCCTCTCAAACCACTGGCCGTGCTCCCTGGTAATCTTGAAGTCCTCTTTGATGTATTTCATGGCGGCGATCCGGCCCAGACAGATGATGATCTTGGGCCGGATGATCCTGATCTGGTCCTCCAGCCACTGGGAACAGGCCTCCTGCTCGATATTCAGCGGATCCCGGTTCTGGGGCGGACGGCACTTTACCATGTTGGCAATATAGATGTTCTTCTCCCGGCTCAGGTCGATGATCTCCAGCATGTCGTCCAGCAGCCTGCCGCCCCGGCCCACAAACGGCCGGCCCGACAGGTCCTCCTGCTCCCCGGGGCCCTCTCCGATGCACATGACCTCCGCCTGCGGGTTTCCCTCCCCAAAGACCACATTGGTCCGGGTATCCGCCAGACCGCAGCGGCGGCAGTTCAGACATTCCGCCCGCAGGTTGTCCAAATCGCTCATGTTCTTTCTCCCTCTCCTTCTCGGTTTGCGCAAATTGTACCACAATTTTGCCGGATTGAACAGTTGGGATTCTGTGAAAATTCACCATTGTTTTTTCCCCATATTCTGCTTATAATTACACCTAACAAGGAAAACAGCCATGATGGAGACCGTCCCCCGGGCGTGCCGACAGAAAATGCGGGTCACCGGCTGAGAGCCCGCTGCGGCAAAGAGGGGGCACGTAACGCTCCTGAGCTTTCAGTTCGAGCGTCCCCGCGGACGGGTAGGGCTGGACGGATATCCTCCGTTATCGGGTTTGAGCGGTCGTTTCAATGGGGAAACGGCAACCTTGGGTGGTACCGCGGAATTTTCCGTCCCGAAGCTGAACTTTCAGCTTCGGGACTTTTTTATTTCCGCAAACCGTTATCTTCACTACTTTTTAAGGATGTGATCCTCAGATGGAACGAATGGATGGCAAATATTCCCGCTCCGCGGCGGAGCTGAAGGACGTCACTGGCGGACGTTGCGACGGGCAGCAGGTGACGGTCTCCGGCATGGTCCACGCCCTTCGGGATATGGGCGGCATTACCTTTCTCACCCTCCGGGGCCCGGAGTCGGTGCTCCAGTGCGTCTGTGACGAAACGGTGGATCTTCAGAACGTCACCGAAGAGTGCGCGGTGAAGGTCACCGGCATTCCCCGGGAGGAAAAGCGGGCTCCCGGCGGCGTGGAGCTCGGCGTGAGCTCCCTGTCGGTCCTCTCCCGCCCCGCCGAGCCTCTTCCGGTGCCCGTGTCCAAGCGGAAGCTGGATCTGAACATGGATACCGAGCTGAGCCTGCGGCCGGTGGTGGTGCGCAATCTGAAGGAGCGGTCCATCTTCCGCATCCAGGAGGCCCTTTGCCGGGCCTTCCGGGACACCCTTTACAGTCTGGACTTCACCGAGATCCACACGCCCAAGATTGTCCACGCCGGGGCGGAGGGCGGCTCCAATATCTTCCGGCTGGACTACTTCGGGCGCAAGGCCTTCCTGGCCCAGTCCCCCCAGTTCTACAAGCAGACCATGGTGGGCGCCTATGAGCGGGTCTTTGAGGTGGCCCCCGTGTTCCGGGCCGAGAAGCACTCCACCGCCCGGCACCTGAATGAATACACCTCCATGGACTTCGAGATGGGATTTATCGAATCCTTCACCGACATCATGGAGGTGGAGACCCTCTTCCTCCAGAACGCCATGGAGCTCATCCGCACCGAGTACGCCGATGACGTCCAGCGGCTCGGGATCCAGATCCCCG
>JAQXNP010000075.1 GCA_029098065.1 Clostridiales bacterium
CTGGCCGCCGCCGCCCCCAACCAGAGCGGCATGATCCGGGTCCAGTCCCAGGGCTATCCCCTGATGGTGGTGGATCTGCGGGAGCTGAGCCCCCGGCCGGAGGAGGAGAACACCTCCGCCGCGCTGATCCGTGGGGTGGCCGCCCGGATGGCCGCCCTGGGCTGCCCCCTTCAGGGAGTGGGACTGGACGCCTGGATGGTCTCCACCGTGCCGGGGGGCAGCGGGCTGTCCTCCTCGGCCGCCTTTGAGGTGCTGATGGGCACCATGCTCAACGACCTGTTCTGGGGCGGGAAGTGCCCGGCGGTGGAGATCGCCCAGATCGGCCAGTACGCCGAAAACGTGTTCTTTGGCAAGCCCTGCGGGCTCATGGACCAGACCGCGTCCTCCGTGGGGGGCGTGGTGGCCATCGACTTCGCCGACCCCGCCGCCCCGGCGGTGGAACAGGTGGAAGTGGATCTGCGGGCGCAGGGGTACGCGCTGTGCATCCTGGACTCAGGGGCGGGCCACGCCGATCTCACCGCCGAGTACGCCGCCATCACCGATGAGCTGAAGGCGGTGAGCCGGTGCTTCGGCCGGGAGGTGCTGCGGGAGGTCCCGGAGGCGGATTTCTTCGCCGCCGTCCCCCGGGTGAGGAAGGCGGCGGGGGACCGGGCGGTGCTCCGGGCCATCCATTTCTACGGCGATGACCGGCGAGCGGCCCGGGAGGCCCAGGCCCTGAAGGACGGGAACTTTGAGGAATTCCTGGCCCTGGTCCGCCAGTCGGGGGAGTCCTCCGCCCGGTATCTCCAGAATGTGGTACCCACCGGCCAGACCGCGGATCAGTCCCTGATGCTCACCATCGCCCTGGCCGAGCGGCTGCTGGAGGGCCGGGGGGCCGTCCGGGTCCACGGCGGCGGCTTCGGCGGCACCGCCCAGGCCTTTGTCCCTCTGGACCGGCTGGAGGACTTCAAAGCCGGGATGGAGGCTGTTTTCGGCGGGGGCAGCTGCCACGTGGTGACCATCCGCCCCGTGGGCGGCGTCCGCCTGACGTGAGGAGGAATCGTATGGACGAGAAAACCGTTGACACTCTGGTGGCCGAGCTGGCCGGCTATGCCGTCCGGACAGGGCTCATCTCCCCCCGGGACCGGATCTGGGCGGTGAATTCCCTGCTGGAGGTGCTGAGGCTGGACCACTGGGACGGGCCGGAGACCGTACCGGTCCGGCCGCTGGAGAACATCCTGCGGGACATCCTGGACTGGGCCCAGGCCACAGGCCGCATCGAGAAGGGCACCGCCAGCCGGGATCTGCTGGACACCGCTCTCATGGGGCGGCTCACGCCCCGGCCCTCTCAGGTGACAGAGGAGTTCCGGCGCCGGTATGCCCGCTCTCCCCGGGAGGCCACCGACTGGTATTATCAGTTCAGCCAGGATACCGACTACATCCGGCGCTACCGGGTGGCGAAGGATCTGAAGTGGACAACCCTTACCGAGTACGGGGAACTGGATATCACCATCAACCTGTCCAAGCCGGAGAAGGACCCCCGGGCCATCGCCGCCGCCAAGGCCGCGCCCCAGAACGCCTATCCCAAATGTCAGCTCTGCCGGGAGAACGAGGGGTACGCCGGCCGGCTGGACCACCCGGCCCGGCAGAACCACCGGGTTATCCCCCTGACGCTGGACGGCCAGGACTGGTTTTTCCAGTACTCCCCCTATGTCTACTACAATGAGCACTGCATCGTCTTCAACGGCAGGCACGTGCCCATGAAGATCGACCGCTCCACCTTCCGCCGGGAGCTGGACTTCGTCCGGCAGTTCCCCCACTATTTTGTTGGTTCCAACGCCGATCTGCCCATCGTGGGGGGCTCCATCCTCAGCCACGACCACTTCCAGGGCGGGCGGTACACCTTCGCCATGGAGAAGGCTCCGGTGGAGCGGGCGGTGTCCTTCCCCGGCTTCGGGGATGTGGAGGCGGGCATCGTCCGCTGGCCCATGTCGGTGATCCGGCTGCGCTGCGCCGATGACAAACGGCTGGTGGACCTGGCCGGGCGTATTCTGGACGCGTGGCGGGGCTACACAGATGAGAGCGCTTTCATCTTCGCCGAGACGGAGGGCGAGCCCCACAACACCATCACCCCCATCGCCCGGCGGCGGGGGGAGGACTATGAGCTGGATCTGGTGCTGCGCAACAACATCGCCACGCCGGAGTATCCCCTGGGGGTCTATCACCCCCATCCCGAACTCCACCACATCAAGAAGGAGAACATCGGCCTCATCGAGGTCATGGGTCTGGCGGTGCTCCCCGCCCGGCTCAAGGATGAACTGGGAAAGCTGGCCCGGGTGCTGGCAAAGGGCGGCGATCTCCGCTCCGATCCGGAGCTGGTCAAGCACGCGGATTGGGCCGAGGGCCTGCGGGAGCGCTATACGTTTACAGAGGACAACGCCGGGGGTATCCTCCAGACCGAGGTGGGCAGGGCCTTCGCCCAGGTGCTGGAGCACGCCGGGGTCTACAAGTGCACCGGGGAGGGCCGGGCGGCCTTTCTGCGGTTCATCGGGAGCGTAACATAACCATCATTCAAGGAGGGGTCACATATGAAAACCATTCTGGTGGCCGGCGGAGCCGGCTATATCGGCAGCCACATGACGGCGCTGCTGGTGGAAAAGGGCTATGACGTGGTGGTGGCGGACAATCTCTGCACCGGCCACTGGCAGGCGGTCAAGGGGGCCAGACTCCGGGTGGGCGACGTCCGGGACGGGGCCTTCCTGGACCGGGTGTTCTCCGAGTTCCCCATCGACGGGGTCATCAATTTCGCCGCCTTCTCCCTGGTGGGAGAGAGCGTCGCCGATCCCCTGAAGTATTACGGAAACAACGTCACCGGCGCGGTGAGCATGCTCACCGCCATGAAAAACCACGGGGTCGACAAGATCGTGTTCTCCTCCACCGCCGCCACCTACGGCGAGCCGGAAAAGCAGCCCATCGAGGAGACCGACCGCACCGAGCCCACCAACCCCTACGGTGCCTCCAAGCTGGCCATCGAGGGGCTGCTGAAGTGGTCGGACAGGGCCTATGGCATCCGCTACGCCGCCCTGCGCTACTTCAACGCCGCCGGTTCCAACACCGACGCGGGCATCGGGGAGGACCACCACCCGGAGACCCATCTGATCCCCATCGTCCTCCAGGCCGCCCTGGGCAAGCGGGACCACGTGGGCATCTACGGCGACGACTACCCCACCGCCGACGGCACCTGCGTCCGGGATTACATCCACGTCCGGGATCTGGCCCAGGCCCATCTGCTGGCGCTGGAGTATCTGGACAGGGGCGGCGAGAGCGGGCCCTTCAACCTGGGCAGCGGCGATGGCTTCTCGGTGAAGGAGATCATTGAGACCGCCCGGAAGGTCACCGGAAAGCCCATCCCCGCCGTGGTGGAGCCCCGGCGGGCGGGAGATCCCTCGGTGCTCATCGCCTCCAACCGGAAGGCCCGGGAGGTTCTGGGCTGGAAGCCGGAGCGGGGACTGGAGCAGATCATCGCCGACGCCTGGACCTGGCATCAGGGCCACCCCGACGGCTACGGGGACTGAGCCGTGTACCGGGTAAAGCCCTTCGGGGCCATGAACGGGCAGGACGTGCCGGTAATCCTGCTGGCCGACGGCACCGGCGCGGAGGCGGAGTTTCTCTCCTTCGGCGCGGCGGTGCGGGCCGTCCGGGTGCCCGACCGGGACGGGAAGATCGTGGACGTCTGCCTAGGCTATGACGACCTGGACAGCTACCGGAGGCTGGATGCCTGTTTCGGCGGCACCATCGGCCGGTGCGCCAACCGCATCGGCGGAGCCCGGTTCACCATTGACGGCACGGAGTACAAGGTCACCGCCAACGAGGGGAAAAACTGCCTCCACGGCGGCGGGGAGGGGTTCCACAAAAAGCTGTGGCGGTATGCCTGCGGGGAGAACCGCGTCACCTTCTGCCTGGACTCCCCCGATGGGGAGGAGGGCTTTCCGGGGACCCTTCACGCGGAAGTCACCTATACGCTGGAGAACGGAACGCTCACCATTGACTACCGGGCTGTGTCCGACCGGGCCACGGTGGTGAACCTCACCAATCACACCTATTTCAACCTGGCGGGCCACGGCGGCGGACGGGTGGACGACCACACGCTCACCGTCCTGGCCGACCGGTACACGCCCGGCGACGGGGGGAACGTGCCCACCGGGGTGCTGGCCTCCGTGGAGGGGACGCCCCTGGACCTGCGGGCGGGCGCCCGGCTGGGAGACCGGCTGCAGGATCCCTTCCTGGCCCGGAGCCGGGGCTTTGACCACAATCTGGTGCTGGACGGGGCGGACCCGGCGGCCCGGCTGTTCTGTCCCCGCACCGGCATCGGCCTGGAGATGGCCACCGACCTGGAGGGCGTGCAGGTGTACACCGCCGGATGGCTCTCCCCCCGGCGGGGCAAGGAGGGGGCGGTCTATGGGCCGGACCACGCCGTCTGCCTGGAGACCCAGCACTTCCCCGACGCGGTGAACCACCCGGAGTTCCCCTCTCCCGTTCTGCGGCCGGGACAGGTTTTTCATAGCCGGACCGCGTACCGGTTTTTTGCCCGCTGAGGAAATAAGAATGCCGGAGGCCGGCCCGTTCGGGCCGGCCTCCGGCATTTCTGTTTGTGCGGAAATTACAGATACTGAAAATCCACCAGTTCCACGCTCCGGGCCATACCGGGACGGTCCTGCCCCTGACCGTCCACCGACAGCTCGCCCAGCTGGTTGTCGTAGGGATCCTGCCGCAGCGCCTCGTCGGGCGGGGTGAGGGGGGCCTGGAAGGCGGAGTTGGCCACCATCCGCCAGGGGTCCAGGTTGCCGAAGTAATGCTTCCGGCGGTGGGGGCGGCCCACCCCGCGGGCGGGGGAGCCCACGGGGGGGTCGGCGTACAGCCACCCGGAGGGGGCGGCGGGGTACAAGGCCCC
>JAQXNP010000076.1 GCA_029098065.1 Clostridiales bacterium
ATCAATATGGGGCTCGACAAAACGATTTTTGACCTGGCAAAAGCGGGATACGCTGTTCTCCCATTCGTATTTCCGGCTTGCGGCGTCGGCGCATGGCATGAGCGCCAGCGAACTTTTATCGTCGCGGCTGATGTTTCCCACGCCCCTTGCCTCCGACAAATCCACCTGCCGGGACGCTGCCAACCTGGATGTGTTCCTGTCGGACAACGGGATCTTCCGAAAGCGGAACAAAGACGGGACGATCTGGAGCCTGTCCCTGTCGGCGGCGGTATTCTACCTGACGCCGGCGGCGTCGGAGGGCTACCGCTCCACCCTGAAACCGGCGGCCTTCCGGGGCAAATCCCCATCCTCCAACCTGTCAGCCCAGGTGATCCACCAGGAGCAACCCCTGTCGGAGAAGGCGGCGCTGAACCCCGATTGGGTGGAATGGCTCATGGGCTTCCCGCAAGGATGGACGGACGTATCCTCTGGGCCGGCGAGCCGGAGGGCGTCCCCCGCATAACCGAGGATACGAAGGATCGGGCGCTGCGGCTGAAAACCCTGGGGAACGCGGTCTGCCCGCCTCAGGCCTATCCCATTTTTCACTACATTTCCCTGATAGAGACCGGGGCGTGCGCCAGCATCTGCCCCTACGGAGGAGGTGACGGATAAATGCAGGAATGGAAAGCCTCCGAAAAGGAGGCGCAGAAGATGACCCGTGATGGAGCCATCTCGGTGAACCTGGTGACTGGCGAGGCCACCCATATTTCAGACCGTCCCCCGGAGCAGGATTATTCTTCTGCGGATGAAACGGCGGGGGCATTGAACCGGGCGGCGGACGAGGTGGTGGGACACCGGGAACGCCGGCAGGCGAAAAAGGCGCGGCGAAAGCGGCGCGACACCTTTCGGGAGGGTGAGGCGGCCAAGGACCGCCCTTCCTCCCGTTTGCAGTTTTCCGAGACAGACCAGGGGGCGCCGGAACTGAAAAAGGCCATCCGCAAGTCGGACAAGGCGGCGGATCGGCTGGATGCGGCGAAAGCTGCTGTCCCCGTAAAGCCTCCCGGCAAGGAACATGGCAACCCATTGTCCCGACCGGTGCAGGAAATACGGTCCACCCTCCACGGCGAAGTGAGCAAGGTGGAGGGCGATAACTCCGGTGTTCAGGCCGGCCACCTGGGAGAACGGCAGATTGAGAAGGCCGTGGGCTATGGCAATCGGCGTTTCCATCAGGCGCATGCGGACCGGAAACTGAAACCCTGGCGGGATGTGAAGCAGGCGGAGCAGGCAGCGGTGAAAGCCAATGCCGATTTCTACTGGCGGAAGTCCGTCATGGAAAATCCCCAACTTGCGTCCAGTAACCCCATCTCCCGCCTGTGGCAGAAAAAGCGGCTACAAAAGCAGTATGCCGCCGCACATCGGGCAGGAACCGGCGCGACCCAGGCTGCGGGAAAGGCGTCCCAGACCGCCGCTTCCGCAGCGAAGAAAGGCGGCGGGACCATCGCCCAGAAGCTGGGCGGGCTTGTGACGAAGAACAAACACACCCTTCTCATTGTGGGAGGGATCGGCTTGATTCTCATGCTCATCATGGGGCTGATGCAGTCCTGCACTTCCATGTTCGGAGGCGGGACTTCCGGCCTGGTGGCGTCCTCCTATCTCTCCGAGGACGCGGACCTGACCGGGGCCGAGGCCGCCTATTGTGGGATGGAGGCGGAGCTTCAAGAATACCTGGACACCTACGAGGCCACCCACGACTATGACGAATATCACTTTGACCTGGACGAGATCGAGCATGACCCTTATGTGCTGCTGTCCATCCTGTCGGCGCTCCACGAAGGGGTGTTTACCCTGGACGAGGTGCAAGGCGACCTGGAAATGCTCTTTGACAAGCAGTACATCCTCACCGAAACTGTGACCACCGAAACAAGGTATCGGACGGAAACCCGGACAGACAGCGAGGGCAACGAGTACGAAGTGGAGGTGCCATACACCTGGTATATCTGCACCGTCACGCTGGAAAACTTTGACCTCTCTCATGTGCCGGTCTACATCATGGGCGAGGATCAGCTTTCCATGTATGCCGTGTATATGTCCACCCTGGGCAACCGGCCGGATCTGTTTCCGTCCTCCGGGTATGTGGGCAAGTACATCGAGAACCCGCCTACGGCCTGGGACATCCCCGCCGAGTACCTGACGGATGAACGGTTTGCTACCCTCATCACCGAGGCGGAGAAATACCTGGGATACCCCTATGTGTGGGGCGGGAGCAGCCCGGAGACATCGTTTGACTGTTCCGGCTTCGTCAGCTATGTGCTGACCAGCACCGGCCTGTGCAATACCGGGCGGCTGGGCGCCCAGGGGCTCTACAATATCTCCACGCCGGTATCCGACCCCCAGCCCGGTGATTTGGTGTTCTTCGTGGGCACCTATGACACCAGCGGTATCTCCCATGTGGGTATTTATGTGGGCGATGGAATGATGCTGCATTGCGGAGACCCGATTTCCTACACCAATTTGAATACAAGTTACTGGCAGTCTCACTTTTATGCCTACGGCCGGCCGCCGTACAACTGATGGGAGGTGAAACACACATCAATATGGTTTCCTATGGGGGCGGTGTCAACAGCACCGCCCTTTTAGTCGGTCTGCACCAGCACCGTATCCCGGTAGACCTGATCCTCTTTGCGGATACCGGGGCGGAGCATCCCCACACCTATGCCTACCTGGACATCATGGACCGCTGGCTGAAGGACCACGGGATGCCGCCCATTACCAGAGTGTATAAGACCACGCGGGACGGAAAGCGGCTGACCTTGGAACAGGAGTGTTTGCAGAGCGGCACCCTGCCTTCTATGGCCTATGGCTTCAAGCGGTGTTCCCTGAAACACAAGATCGGGCCGCAGGAAAAGTTCTGCAACCATTATCCGCCGTGTCAAAAGGTATGGGCGGCGGGCAAACGGGTGGTCAAGTTCATCGGCTACGACGCCGGCTAAGGTTACCGCAGCGACAAGGTGCTGCTGGGGGATCTGGCCGATCCCAAGTACAGCAAGTGGTATCCCCTGATGGAATGGGGATGGACGCGGGACGATTGCATCCGGCAGATCGAGGCGGCGGGGCTGCCCCAACCGGGCAAGTCCTCCTGTTTCTTCTGCCCCAGCATGAGGGCGGAGGAGATCATCCGGCTTCGGGACCACCACCCGGACCTGTTCCGGCGGGCCATCGCGCTGGAGGACAATGCCCGTCCCAATTTGAAAACGGTCCAGGGTCTGGGCCGCAATTACTCATGGAAAGAACGGTTTGGAAAGGAGAATTGCACACATGGCAACTGTTGAAAAAATCCGCCGAGACATCGAAAAGACCAAGCAGAAGATCTCCGAACAGCAGAAGCGCCTCCGCTCTCTGGAGGCGCAGCTTGTGGAGGAGGAGAACCTGGAGATCGTCCGCATGGTCAAGGCGGTGAAGATGGACAACCGGGAGCTGACGGCCTTCCTGAAGGCATACGCCAGCGGCCTCATCGCCCTGCCGGAGGGCATGATGGAGGCGGAGGCGTCGGCTGACCCCGGCGAGAACGAGATGGAGGACGCCGAGTATGAAGAATAAAACGATCATCCGCCTGTTTACGGCGGCTCTGGCCGTGGCGCTCTGTGCCACGGCCTTTGCGATCCCTGCTTTTGCCGGCGGCGGGGAGGGTGAACCTTACTACACCGAGACGGAGGCAGATCTCACGGAGGATGACGAGACCCCGGAAATCACGGTTTCCGATGATGAAGATACTGTCGGCGGCGATAATGCGGAGGCCGGCGGTGACACCCTGGATCAGCTCACCGAACTGCTGGGCAGCCTGGGAACCGTGACCGTCACCGAGGATGGCATCCTGTTCACTCCCAACCTGGAGGGGCTGGAGCCCCTGCGCACCGGCACCGTGACCACCTGCGGCGGCAATCTGAATGTCCGCACCGGCGCAGGGCTGGACAATGACGCCTTCACCCAGCTTCCCAACGGGGCGCAGGTGGAGGTCATCGGCACCGAGGGCGAATGGGTCAAGGTGCTTCTGCCGGAGCGGGAGGGCTATGTTCATTCTGATTACCTGACCATCACGGATACGGGCAGTTTTTCCCTCTCCCTGAATGGGGCGGACCTCTCCGCTTTGCTGGAACTGCTCCCCTCCGGTCTCTCCGATGGCGGAGGAGCCGCCCTCACCCCGGATGGGAACCTCTCCCTGATCGACGACCTGGGCGGGGCTTCCTCCGGCAAACAGTTCATCACCGTGGAGACGAAGGGCGGCAATGTGTTCTATCTCATCATCGACCGGGACGACGAGGGGGCGCAGACTGTCCACTTCCTGAACCAGGTGGACGAAGCCGACCTCCTGGCCCTGATGGAGGATGGCGAAGTCCAGGAGACCCCGGCGGTCTGCACCTGTACGGAGAAATGTCAGGCCGGTGCGGTGAATACCGCCTGTCCGGTCTGCGCGGTGAATATGAGCGAGTGCGCCGGGAAAGCGCCGGAGGAGGAGCCAGAGCCTGAACCGGAGCCGGAGAAAGAGTCCGGCAGCGGCGGCGCCCTGGTATTGATCCTGCTGCTGGCGGTGCTGGGCAGCGGCGGAGCCTTCGCCTACATCAAGTTTATCAAGCCCAAGCAGGGCGCAAAGGTCAGCGCCGACCCGGACGACTATGATTTTGAGGATGAGGAGGAATATATCAACGAGGCCCCTGAACCGGAAGAAACGGAGGAAACGAAATGAAGCTGGTGATCTGCGAGAAACCGAGTGTTGCGAAAGCCGTTGCATCGGCCCTGGGTGTCACATCCAGGGCCGATGGCTGTTTTGAAGGAAATGGGCTCATCGTTTCCTGGTGTGTGGGACACCTGATGTCCCCGATGGACGCAGCCGGGTATGACCCCGCCTAGAAGAAGTGGAAGTATGACGACCTTCCCATCCTGCCGGAGCCCTTCCGTTATGTGCTGGCGAAGGGCAAAGAGGACGCTTTCCAGAATTTGAAGCGCCTCATGGAGCGCCCGGATGTGACGGAGCTGGTCAACGCCTGCGACGCCGGGCGGGAGGGCGAGCTGATCTTCCGGCTGGTCTATGAGGCTGCCGGATGCTCCAAACCCTTCTCCCGCCTCTGGATTTCTTCGATGGAGGACGCGGCGATCCGGGAGGGCTTTGCCGACCTGCGCCCCGGCGGGGCCTATGATCCCCTGTATCAGTCGGCGCTCTGCCGCCAAAAGGCGGACTGGCTCATTGGTATCAACGCGAGCCGCCTGTTCTCCGTCCTATACCATCGCACCCTGAACGTGGGGCGGGTACAGACACCCACCCTTGCCATGCTGGTGGACCGGGACAGCAGGATCACCCTGTTCCGGAAGGAGAAATACCATCATGTGCGCCTGGCGCTGGATGGGGCCGAAGCGGTGTCCGAGAAGATCGCCGCCCCGGAGGAGGCGAAGAGCCTGCGGGCGGCCTGTGCCGGCGCATCGGCATCCTGCACCTCCGTCACCCATGAGAAGAAGAAGGAGGCGCCGCCCAAGCTCTACGACCTGACCGCCTTGCAGCGGGAGGCAAACCGGGTGTTCGGTTACACGGCCAAGCAGACCCTGGACTACGCACAATCGCTGTACGAGAAGAAGCTGCTGACCTATCCCCGGACCGACAGCCGGTATCTGACGGTCGATATGGCGGAGACCGCCTCTGTGGTCCTGCATCTGGCAGCGCAGGTGCCGCCCTTCGATGCTTGCCCGGACTTCTTCCCTGATGTTGCGGCGCTGGTGAATGATGGGGAGGTGTCCGACCACCACGCCATCATCCCCACGCTGGAGCTGGAGAAAGCCGACCTGTCCGAACTGACTGTGGGAGAACGGAACACTTTGCTACTGGTGTGCCGGGAGCTGCTGTGTGCGGCGGCGGAACCCTATATGTATGAAGCGGTCACGGCCGCTTTTAACTGTGGTGGACACACCTTCACCGCCAAGGGGCGGCACATCCTTTCCGAGGGCTGGCGTGAGATCGACCGCATTTTACGCGCCTCCCTGAAGGAGCAGCCGGAGGACGAGGCGGAGCCCATCGCCCTGCCGGATTTCACCGAAGGCCAGACCTTTGACCAGGTGGATGCCTCTGTTACCGAACACTTCACCGCCCCGCCCAAGGCGTACACGGAGGACACCCTTCTGGCGGCGATGGAGACCGCCGGAAAAGAGGATATGCCGGAGGACGCCGAGCGCAAGGGCCTGGGCACCCCGGCGACCAGGGCGGCCATCCTGGAAAAGCTGGTGGCGGCCGGATTTGTGGAGCGCAGAGGCAAAAGCCTTATTCCCACCAAAGCGGGGATCAACCTGGTTACAGTCCTGCCGGACACCTTGACCTCTCCTATGCTCACGGCGGAGTGGGAACAGAAACTGACCACCATCGCCAGGGGCGAGGGCGACCCCGCCGCTTTCATGGCGGGGATCTCTGAAATGACGCGGGAGCTGGTAAAAACCTATTCCCATATCTCCGAGGAAGGTCAGAAACTGTTCGCCCCGGAGCGGGAGACCGTGGGCCTCTGCCCCCGTTGCGGCAAACCGGTCTACGAGGGCAAAAAGAATTTTTACTGCTCCGACCGCTCCTGCCGCTTCGTGCTGTGGAAGGATGACCGCTTCTGGACCTCCCGCAAAAAGGAGCTGACCCGGAAGATGGCTGCCGACCTGCTGAAGAAGGGCCGCACCTCCGTCAGGGGGATGTGGTCTGAAAAGAAGGGCGCCGCTTATGACGCGGTGGTGGTGCTGGATGATACCAGCGAAAAGTATGTCCGTTTTAAGATGGAGTTTCCCAAGCGAAAGGAGGGTGTGAATGGCAAAAAGTAAATCGGATATTTCGCTGAACGATCTGAAAGCAATGCTCCCCCAGGAGGGGGAACCTGCGGAGCAGGAGGCAACGCTTCGAGCTCTGTCCTCCCTTTCCCAGGAGGATAGGGATCTCCTGGCCGCTGTGCAGGAGTCTCCCTTCCGCCTGACTACTTTGGAGCAGTTCCGAGAGTTTCCCGCCAACACGGAGTATTTCATCCTGGAGCACAACATCAGCAAAGTGGAGGATGTGGGCTGGCGCTATCTGGCGCAGCATTTGGACATCCTTCTGCCCCCGGAGCTGCTGGACGCCATTGATCCCGTTCCCTTCGGCAACCATGCCATGCGGGAAGAACAGGGGTGCTTTACGAGCCGAGGCTATCTCACTCTCTCCGGCGATGAGTGGGAGCATGAGCGCCCCAAGGAGAAGCAGACGGAGAAAAAGCCCTCCATCAAGGAGCGGCTGGAGCAGAGCCGGAAAGAGTGTGCGGGTCAAAGCAAGGCGCAGCCCCATCGGGAAAAGTCTGCGCCGGAACTGTAAGGAGGTGTCGCTATGCCCCATTATGACTATGACAAAGATTATCCCTTTGCCGCCTTCATCACCAACCTGGGCAAGTACAACGAGGGTGCCCTTGTAGGCGAATGGGTGAAGTTTCCCACAACGGCGGAGGAACTGAAAAAGGTCTTTGAGCGCATCGGGATTGGTGCGAAGGACGAATTTGGGCAGACCTATGAGGAGTGGTTCATCACGGACTACGACTGCTATGTGGACGGCCTCTATGACCTGCTGGGCGAGTATGCCAACCTGGACGAACTGAACTACTTGGCCTCCAAACTGGATGATATGAGCCAGGATGAATATGAGCGTTTCCAGGCTGCTATGGAGATCGGCGACCACACGGGCAGCATCCAGGAGCTTATCAACCTGACGGAGAACCTGGACTGCTACGATGTTTACCCCGACATCCACGACCACGACGATCTGGGCCGGTATTACATCGAGGAACTGGACGCCATGCAGGTGCCGGAGCATCTGCGCAACTACATCGACTATGAGGCCTACGGGCGGGACATCGCCCTGGAGGAAAGCGGCCAGTTCACCGACCTGGGCTATGTGCGGGATACCGGGGACAGCTTCCATGAGTATTACGATGGCGAGCGCGGCAGCATCCCGGAGGAATACCGGGTGATGACCTTCCAGGACGACATCCCTGAAGAAGAAATTTCGGAATGGGTCATGGACCTTGCCTACGATATGGACGAGTTTTTCCGGCAGCACGACCCGCAGTATGCCGCCGAGCACCCGGAGGAACACGCGGCGAAGGAAGAAATCTACGAAAATCTGATGGCCGGGCGTATCTCCGCCCTGGACGAGAAGCTGGCCGCCCTGGGGCAGACCCAGGAGGACTATCTTCCTTCGGAGATTGAGAAATTCAAGGACGCCACCGGCTATGAGGAATGTCTGGATGTGGACCCTCAGGCGATCCGGGAGGCCATCGAAAACCCAGACAAGTCCCATGTGGACGAGATGCTGGCCTTTGCGGAGCAGGCAAACCGGGAGTATGAGGCGGAGTTGTATGGGCAGCAAGCGGCGCCTACCCCGGACGACCGGGAGACCGGCGAGACGGTGCGGACCCCCAGGGGCACCTTCC
>JAQXNP010000077.1 GCA_029098065.1 Clostridiales bacterium
ACCTAAAAATCTGACCTTTCATAGCGACAGAGGAAAGCAGTACACATCGGGTGCGTTCATACAACTGCTTCAGGCCAATGGTGTCAAGCAATCCTTTTCCGCTACCAGCCATCCTCATGACAATGCCGTAGCAGAAACTTTCTTCGGCACGTTCAAAAAAGAAGAGGCATACCGCAGAGAGTACACCTCAGAGCAAAGCTTCCGCAAAAGCGTGGAGCAGTATATTCAGTTTTACAATGAGGTCCGACCGCATCAAACTTTGAAATACCAGACACCACAGGCGTTTGAGGACAAGCATTATGCCAAGTTTATCGAAAACCGGTGTTCAAATGACGTCATGGAGTAGAAATAATACTTTTGCGTTTTCTGGAGTTTTGAAATATCCGTCCCAAAACACGAAATCGGAAAAACCTAACGCTGCAAGGCTTTCTGAAAAGAAGAAACCCGTTTTTCGAAAAAATTGTTCGAAAAACGGACTTCATTCATATGGTGGACCCGAAGGGATTCGAACCCTCGACCTCTCGGATGCGAACCGAACGCTCTCCCAACTGAGCTACGGGCCCATATTCAAATGGATGGATGGAAAAGAAAGTCGCAATTTTTACCATTTTCCAGATACGGACGCTGCGTTTCGCGGCGTATTGTGGGAAGAATTCCGCCCGCACTGTATCCCGGTAGAATCGGGACTTTGATATTATAGCAACTTCCGGCCGCACTGTAAAGAGTTTTTTAAAAATATTTGTTTCCCCGTTGATAATTTCAGAAAAATGTTGTATGATACATTGTAACTCAGCCTGCCTGGGTCCGGAAAACTCCGGCCTGAGGCAAGGCCGCGCTAATCGGGGAGATAGCGGTGCCCTGTACCTGCAATCCGCTACAGCGGGGATGAATCCCGGCCCCCGGAAGCGTTCTGTGCCGTCTGACCCTGGTAAGCAGCGATGATGGATCGGTCCCACGCAACGGACACCCGTGAACCGTGTCAGGCGGGGAACCGAGCAGCACTAAGCGGATCCGTCCGTGTGCCGTGGGGGTCCCGCTCCTGAGCCGGCTGCCGGGGTAACGGGCATAGCGCGTCTTTCAAAGGCCGGTGCGCGGTCTTGCCGCAGGCCGGAATCGGGAAGAAGGGCCCAGCGCCTTTCTTCCTTTTCCATTTTTACAACTGTCTGGGGTGAAGACATGTACCAGGCCCTTTACCGAAAATGGAGGCCCCGCACGTTCGATGACGTGGTGGGCCAGAGCCATATTACTGATACGCTCAAGCGGCAGGTTCAGGAGGGGCGGCTTTCCCACGCCTATCTTTTCACCGGGACCCGGGGCACGGGCAAGACTACCTGCGCCAAGATCCTGGCGCGGGCGGTGAACTGTGAACATCCGGTGAACGGGAATCCCTGCAATGCCTGCCCGTCCTGTCTGGGCATTGAGAACGGGTCCATTCTGGATGTCCTGGAATTGGATGCCGCCTCCAACAACGGGGTGGACCAGGTTCGGGCTCTCCGGGATGAGGCCGTTTACTCCCCGGCGGCAGTCCGCAAACGCGTCTATATTGTGGATGAGGTCCATATGCTTTCCACAGCCGCCTTCAACGCCCTTCTGAAGATCCTGGAGGAACCGCCGGAGCACCTGATGTTCATCCTGGCCACGACCGAGCTCCACAAGGTCCCCGCCACCATCAAGTCGCGGTGCCAGCAGTTCGCCTTCAAGCGCATTTCTCCCACCGATATCGCCGGACGGCTCAGATATGTAGCGGGGGAGGAGAAGATTCCTCTCACCGCCGATGGGGCGGCCCTCCTGGCCCGCCTGGCTGACGGAGGGCTGCGGGATGCCCTGTCTCTGCTGGACCAGTGCGCCACGGGAGCGGAGGGCGGAGATCTGGGAGAACAGGAGATCCTGGACGCGCTGGGGCTGGCGGGAAATGTGGAGACCGCCGCTTTGATGGGAGACATTGCCGCCCATGACGCCGCCGCCGCTCTGGAGCGGCTGGACCGGCTTTACTCCGGGGGCAAGGATGTGGGGAGCCTGCTGAATGAACTCTCTTCCCTGGCCCGGGATCTGCTGATCCGAAAGACCGCGCCCAGGGGCGGGGCGGCCCTTCTGACCGGGGGATATGACGAGACCACCCTGCGGGGTCTGTCCGAGGCCCTGACTGCCCCCCGTCTGGCTCAGATCCTGGGGCGGCTCCAGGCTGTCTCCGCCGATCTGGGCCGCAGTACCAACCGGCGGGTGGACGCGGAGCTGTGCCTGATCCGCCTGTGCGATGAGACGCTGGATGACTCGCCTGCCGGACTCAGCGCCCGGCTTTCCCGATTGGAGGAGCGGCTGGCCCGGGGGATTCCTGCTGACCCATCGGTTTCGGAGGCCGGACAGGAGGGGCGGCCCCGGATCCGCCGGACGGTTCCAAAGCAGCCGTCTGCTCCTCCGGAGGACGAGATGCCCCCCTGGGATCTGGAACCTCCGCCCGAGCGGGAAGAATACAGGGAGTTTCCGGCTGACAGGGCGCCGTCCGCTCCGGTGAAGCGGAGAGAAGCGGCGAAAACGGCGCCCGCCGCCGCGCCGGTTTCTCCGTCCGGCGCTGCTCCGGCGGGAGACTTCTGGCCCGGCCTGGCGGCGTCGCTGAAGGGCAGAGTGCCCCAGTCGGAGTACCCCTATCTGTCCAATCCCGCAATGGTGCAGGGGACCATTGATGGTCACGTGCTCACCCTGTGGGCGCAGAATGATTTTGTCAAAAAGATGATTTCGAAGCCAAAGACCCTGGCGGCAGTGGAGGAGGCCGCCAGGGTGCTGCCCGGCGGTCCGTACCGGGCGGCGGTCACGGTGGGAACCCCTCCGGCATCCGCCCCGGCCCACGACCGGCTGGATGACTTGCTGGCCCTGGGGCGGCAGTTCGGCGGTATCATTACCGAGGAGTAAAGGAGAGAGTGTAATGGCGAAAGGTTACAACAGCCGCGGCGGCTTCGGCATGGGCGGCGGAATGAACATGAACATGATGAAACAGGTTCAGAAGATGCAGCAGGATATGGCCAGGATGCAGGAAGAACTGGCCAACAAGACCTATACCGCGGCGGCGGGCGGCGGAGTGGTCTCCGCCGAGGTCAACGGACACCGGGAGCTGGTTTCGGTAACCATTGATCCCGAGGCGGTGGATCCCGATGACGTGGAAATGCTTCAGGATCTGGTGGTGGCGGCGGTGAACGAGGCCCTGCGCGCCGCCGAGAGCGATGCGGCCAATTCCATGAAGAGCATTACCGGCGGCCTGGGACTGGGCCTGTAATACCGGTGCGGACCGTTCCGGCGGATCAAGATCAGAAGAAAAAGGAGTCAAATGACATGCCCGCATCCAATGTTTACTTTACGGATTTCCACTGCCCCGTGGGCACCAGCCAGCTGGTGAAGCTCCGCCGCCTGATGGAGAAGGCCGGAGCGGGGGAGATCGATTTCGAACGCAAGCTGGTCTGCATCAAGATGCACTTCGGCGAGCCGGGGAATCTGAACTTTCTGAGACCCAATTATGCGAAAACGGTGGCCGATTTTGTGAAAGAGCGGGGAGGAGTGCCCTTCCTGTGCGACTGCAACACCCTGTACGCCGGCCGGCGGAAAAACGCGCGGGAGCATCTGGACGCCGCCTATGAAAACGGCTTTTCGCCGCTGTCTACCGGCTGTCAGATCCTCATCGGAGACGGACTCCGGGGTCTGGACGATGTGGAAGTTCCCGTATCCGGCGGGGAGTACATCAAAACGGCCAAGATCGGCCGGGCGGTGATGGACGCCGATGTCTTCATCTCTCTGACCCACTTCAAGGGGCATGAGCAGGCGGGAATTGGCGGAGCGATCAAGAACATCGGCATGGGCTGTGGGTCCCGGCGGGGGAAGATGGAGCAGCACAACTCGGGCAAACCCCGGGTCAGCACCCGCCGCTGCAAGGCCTGTAAGGCCTGTGCCAGGCACTGCGGCCAGGACGCCATTTCCTATGGGGAGAACGGACAGGCGGTCATTGACCATGACAAGTGCGTGGGCTGCGGCCGGTGCATCGGGGTCTGCAACTTCGACGCCATCAGCAACCCCAGCTGGGACACCGTCCAGATGCTCAACTGCAAGATGGCGGAGTACGCCAAAGCGGTAGTGGACGGGCGGCCCTGTTTCCATATCAGCCTGGTGCGGGACATCTCCCCCAACTGTGACTGCCATGGGGAAAACGATGTGCCGATCCTGCCCGACGTGGGTATGTTTGCCTCCTTTGATCCGGTGGCTCTGGATCAGGCCTGCACAGACGCCTGCCTGAAGCAGGCCCCTCTGCCCGGCGGCCAGCTGGCCCGGCGGATGATGACGGAGGGATTCATCGATCACCGCGACCACTTCATGAACACCACCGAGGGCTCCGAGTGGCGCAGCTGCCTGGAACACGCGGAGAAGATCGGCCTGGGCAGCCGGGAGTACGAGCTGGTAGAGGTGTGAGCGCAGGAGCGGCTCTGCCCGGCGGTGTGGAAGAACGTATTTTTGATGGATTGAGGAAAGGAAGAGAGCATATGGAACTCCGTGAGATCCTGTCTCACTGCGACCACACTCTGCTGAAACAGGAGAGCACCTGGGAGCAGATCAAAGAGATCTGCGATGACGGATTAAACTATAACTGCGCCAGTATCTGCATTCCGGCGAGCTATGTAAAGCGTGCCGCCGAATATGTGGGGGACAGCCTGAAAATCTGTACGGTGATCGGTTTCCCGAACGGTTATTCCACGACAAACGTCAAGGTTTTTGAGACGGAGGACGCCATCCGCAACGGCGCCGATGAGATCGATATGGTCATCAATATCGGTTGGGTCAAGGACCGGCGCTGGGACGATGTGCTCAATGAGATCAAGGCGGTAAAGGCCTCCTGCCAGGGCCGCATTCTCAAGGTCATTGTGGAGGCCTGCCTGCTGACGGAGGATGAGAAGATCAGGATGTGTGAGATCGTCACCGCCGCCGGCGCGGATTATATCAAAACCTCCACCGGCTTTTCCACCGGCGGAGCCACCCGGGAGGATGTGGCGCTCTTCAGGAAACACATCGGCCCTGATGTGAAGATCAAAGCGGCGGGCGGAATCGCCACCCTCCAGGACGCGGAGGACTTTCTAGCCCTGGGCGCCGACCGGCTGGGGACTTCCCGCCTGGTGAAGCTGGCCAAGGGCCAGCAGGGCGAGGGCTATTAAACCGGATACAGATGAAGCGGGCGGGGAAAATCCCGTCCGCTTTTTTGACGGAAACAGGAGCCACGGATTGGGTATTTTTATAGTTTTTTCTCGGAAGAGGAAAAAAGTGATTGCTCTTTTCAGAGAGGGACGGTATAATAAAGTCATGCCAGTCCGGGAAGATACAGGCGATCAGGTCTTTGTCACCCGGACATTGATATGAAAGGAAGGTATGACTGAAATGAAGAAGTCCAGCAAGCTCCTTGCACTGCTCCTCTCCGGTGCCATGGTCTTTGGCCTGGCCGCCTGCGGCGGCGGAGATTCCACTGCCAGCGAGGCTCCCACCGAAAGCGCGGCCGTGGAGAGCGCCGCCCCTGAGGAGAGCGCCGCCGCCGGCCTGACCGCCGACCCCGCCGCCAAGATCGCCATGATCACCGATAAGGGCGACATCAACGACAAATCCTTCAACCAGGGGACCTGGGAGGGAATCCAGGCCTGGTGCGCCGAAAACGGCAAGGAGTGCCAGTACTACAAGCCTGTGGAGGCCACCACTGACGCTTACACCGCTATGATCGAGCAGGCCATCGGCGATGGCTACAAAGTCATCGTTACCCCCGGCTTCCTGTTTGAGGAGCCCATCTACAACGTCCAGGACAAGTATCCCGACGTGGCCTTCATCCTGATCGACGGCAATCCCCACAACGCTGATTACAGCAATTACAAGACCGCTGACAACACTGTCGGCATTCTCTTCTCCGAGGAGCAGGTGGGCTATCTGGCCGGCTACGCCGCCGTCAAGGACGGCTACACCAAGCTGGGCTTCCTGGGCGGTCAGGCCGTCCCCGCCGTGGTCCGCTACGGCTACGGCTTTGTCCAGGGCGCTGACGCCGCTGCCGCTGAGGCCGGTGAGACCGTGGACATGATGTATTATTACACCGGCGGATTTGACGCCACTCCCGAGGCACAGGCTCTGGCCGCCAGCTGGTACAAGGCCGGTACCGAGGTCATCTTCGGCTGCGGCGGTTCCGTGGGCAACTCCGCCATGGCCGCTGCCGAGCAGAACAACGGCAAGGTCATCGGCGTGGACGTGGACCAGTCCGGTGAGTCCGAGACCGTCATCTCCTCCGCGATGAAGGGTCTGGCCGAGGCCGTTTCCCAGATGCTGGACGCCTACTATGCCGGCGAGTTCCCCGGTGGTCAGAACCTGACCCTGGGCGCTGACAGTGAGGCCGTGAAGCTCCCCATGGAGAGCTCCAAGTGGAACACCTTCAGCCAGGATGACTATGACGCCCTGTATGCTCAGCTGGCCGATGGCTCCATCGCCCCCAAGAAGGACGACGCCGCCGAGTCCCCCGTGGATCTGGGCTGCGCCAACGTCAACGTGACCTTCGTCGAGCAGTAAGGCTTACATCCCTGAGAGCCGCCGGGACTCCGGCGGCTCTCTTCTTTTCCGGCGGGGCGGCCCGGCCCGGTTCCACGCCGGCGGAATGTGTGTTATAATGGGCCCATCAATCCATGTGACGGAAAGGAGACACAGCCATGCTCAAGCTGCTCTTGGGCCGGGCCGGAACCGGTAAGACCAATGGGATCCTCCGGGCCATTGCGGACTCCCGGGGTATCCGCCCGCAGCTCCTCATCGTGCCGGAGCAGCACTCCCACGATGCCGAGCGCAGGCTGTGCGCCGCGGCGGGCAATTCGGTGAGCCTTTACGCCGAGGTGCTGTCTTTTACCCGCCTGGCCAACCGGGTCTGTTCCGTCACAGGCGGTCTGGCCGCCCCGGCGCTGGACGGAGGCGGGCGGCTGCTGCTGATGGATGTGGCCCTGAAATCGGTCTCCGATCAGCTGAAGCTCTATGCCCGGCCCTCCCGGAAGCCCCAGTTCCTCGCCCAGCTGGCCGCCACGGTGGACGAGTGCAAGGCGGCCGGCATCACTCCGGAGAAGCTGTTTGAGCTCTCCCGGGCGGCGGCGGGGGAGACGGGGGACAAATTCCACGACCTGTCCCTCATCTGCGGCGCCTATGACGCGCTGACCGCCCAAAGGGGGATGGACCCCCGGGACCGGCTTACCCGTTTGGCCGAGGGGCTGGAGCTGAGCCGCTGGGCGGAGGGGATGGATATCTATCTGGACAGCTTCACCGACTTCACCGCCCA
The DNA here is from genome assembly GCA_029098065.1 of Clostridiales bacterium. Classification (GTDB taxonomy): domain Bacteria; phylum Bacillota; class Clostridia; order Oscillospirales; family Oscillospiraceae; genus Vermiculatibacterium. The sequence continues at coordinate 7,316 of JAQXNP010000077.1, forward strand.
GGAGCGGGGCGTGCTGGAACAGCTTCTGGAGCAGGCCCGCTCGGTCACCGTGGCGCTGACCTGCGACAGCCTGACGGGGGAGGAGGACGACGTTTTCGCCCCTGCCCGGCGGACGGCCCGGAAGCTGATGGATCTGGCCCGCCGGAAAGGCGTGGACGCCCGGGCGGAGGTTCTCCCGCCGCCGGGGGGGATGGGGGCGGCGGGGCACAGACTGTTTGAGCCCTTCTGGCCGCCCTTCCGCGCCGGAGAAGGGCTGGAGCTGTATCGGGCCCCCTCTCCCTACGCAGAAGTGGAGCGGACGGCGGCGGAGCTTCTCCGCCTGGCCCGGGAGGGGGGATACCGCTGGCGGGAGATGGCGGTCACCGCCCGGAGCATGGAGGTATACGGTCCCCTTATCTCGCTCATTTTCCCCCGGTACGGGGTACCCGTTTTTCTGGCCCGTATGGATGACATCCTGCAAAAACCCATTCTCGCTCTGGTGGTCTCCGCTCTGGACACGGTGGCGGGAGACTATGCCTACGAGGACGTGTTCCGCTACCTCAAGACCGGCCTGACCGGGCTGACTCATGACGAGGTGGACCTGCTGGAGAATTATGTGCTGAAGTGGAATCTCCGGGGGCGGAACTGGACCCAGAAGGCCCCCTGGACCTTCCATCCGGAGGGCTATGGCCGGCCCTGGACCGATCGGGACCGGGAGCGGGTGGCCAGGCTGGACGGCCTGCGCCGCCGGGTGTCCGAGCCGCTGGAGCTGCTGCGGAAGGCGGAGAGCCGTACCGGGGCGGGACTTGCCCTGGCCCTCTATGCCTTCCTGGAGCGGATCGGTCTGGCCCGGCGCCTTTCCGATCGCGCGGAGGAACTGCGGGCGGACGGGGAGGCGGAACTGGCCGCCGAGTATGAACAGCTCTGGGAGATCCTGTGCTCCGCTCTGGAGCAGTGCGCCGGTCTGCTGGGGGAGGTCCCCATGGAGTGGGAGGAGTTTGCCCGGCTGTTCCGGCTGGTGCTCTCCCAGTACCATGTGGGGACCATTCCCGTGTCGCTGGACCAGGTCACGGCGGGGGAGATGCCCCGGCTGGCCCATAAGCACTGCAAGGTGCTGTTTCTTCTGGGGGCGGATGACGGGAGCTTGCCCGCCGCCGTGCCCTCCCCCGGACTGCTGGCCGACGCTGACCGGGCGGTGCTGGCGTCCTTCGGGCTGGAGAGCGCCCCGCGGCTCACCGACAAGCTGTGGCGGGAGATGACCATCGTCTATGAGACCTGTTCCCTGCCCACGGAGCGGCTGAGCGTGAGCTGGCCCGCTGCCGGGACAGCGGGGGAGGAGAAGCGGCCTTCTTTCCTGGTGAAGCGGCTCCGGGAGGCATTTCCCGGGCTGCCGGTCCTGGATGGGGGGGCGATGGGAGACAGCTTCCGGCTGACGGCCCCCGGACCCGCTCTGGAGCTGGCGGGACGGTATCCCGGGGCGGAGGCGGCGCTGCGGAATATCCCGGAGTACCGCCCTGTGATGGAGCGGATGGACCGGGCCCGGACGCTGGAGCGGGGGCGCCTCACCCGGGCATCGGTGGAGGCGCTGTACGGCGGACGGGTGCCCATGTCCGCCTCCCGGATGGATCAGTTCCAATCCTGCCATTTTTCCTATTTTATGGAGTACGGCCTGCGGGCCAAGGCCCGGAAGAGCGCCGGGTTTCAGGCTCCGGAATACGGCACCTTTGTCCATTACGTTCTGGAACATGTGCTCCGGGAGAGACAGGGAGAGGAGATCCCCACCCGGGCACAGGTTTCGGCGGTGGTGGAGCGGTATGTCCGGGAGGAGCTGGGCGGTCTGGAGAAGGAGACGCCCCGGTTCCGATATCTCTTCCGGCGGCTGGAGCGGTCGGTCTACGCCGTGGTGGAGAACGTGTGTCAGGAGCTGGCCCGGTCCGACTTTGAGCCGGTGGCCTTTGAGCTGGGGTTCGGCGCCAATCAGGATCTGCCCCCGGTGGAGCTGACCGTGGACGGCCTTACCGTGTCGGTGTCCGGCTTTGTGGACCGGGTGGACGGCTGGGTGAAGGACGACAAACTCTACCTGAGGGTAGTGGACTACAAGACCGGCAGGAAGGCTTTCGACCTCACCGACGTCTGGAACGGCCTGGGACTCCAGATGCTGCTGTACCTGTTTACCCTGAAGGACAAGGGGAAAGCCCTGTTCGGCCGGGAGATTCTGCCCGCCGGGGTGTTGTATCTGCCCGCCCGGGACGCCGTCATTGCCGGGAGCCGCTCCATGAGCGAGGAGCAGCGGCAGAGAGAAGTGGACAGCGAGCTGCGGCGAAAGGGCCTGGTGCTGGATGATGAGGCGGTCCTCGCCGCCATGGAACACACTGAAGAGGGGCAGTCCCCCCGGTTTTTGCCGGTGAAGCTCAGCAAAGCCGGAGCCTTTACCGGGGAGGCCCTGGTGTCCGCCCAGCGGCTGGGCCGGCTGGAACGGCACACCGAGCAGATCCTTCAGGATATCGCCGGAGAACTGGCGGCGGGGAATATCGCCGCCGATCCCTTCTGGCGGGGGCCGGAGCACAACGCCTGCCGGTGGTGCGATTATGCCGCCGCCTGCCAGTTCCGGGAGGGTGTGGGCGGCGACCGCCGCCGGTGGCAGCCGAAAGTGAAAGCCAAGGAGTTCTGGGAGACACTGGAGCGGGAAGAGGGGCCGGAAGATCCGGCCGTCCCGGGATAGAAGCCGCCGGAACTCACAAGATAGACAAGGCAGAAAATCAGATTAGGAGGAATTTGGATCATGTTCACATCCGATTGTACCGCACTGAAGCTGACCTCCGCCTCCGGGCGGCCCTACTGGTTTCGCACCTGCGACATCGGCGGGAATATCTGGGCCGATGGAGCCCATGTGGTCTCATTCCCGGCGGGGGCGGAGGTCACCCTGGCCCGGCGGGAGACGCCGCTGAAGGTCAAACACGCCCTGGTCGGAATGACGGACAACAGCCTGGACACCTGGCTGCTGGACGGCGTCAACGACGCCGGAATGGTGGGCGGGCTGCTGGCCCTCTATGAGGCTGTCAGCGCGGACCGCTCCGATCCCGGTTTTGAGGGGATTGTGGGCATGGAGATGATCACCGCCCTGCTGGCTACCTGCGGCTCCGTGGCCGAGGTGGTGGAGGCGGCCCGGCGGGTGCAGGTGCTGAGCATCCCCACGCCCGACGGCAGAGTAAACTGCACCATGCACTATATGTTCACCGACCCCACCGGGGCCTGTGTCATTTTGGAGGCCGCCGATCCGGAGCGGCCGGGAATGCTCACCATCTATCAGGAGAATCTCGGTATGATGACCAACTCTCCCCCGTACCCTGAGCAGCTCCGGAATCTGGCCTGGTATCTGTCCCAGTCTCCCGAACTGCGCTTCGGCGTGGAGGGAAAGCGCATCGACTCCATCACGCTGAACGGCATGACGGTGCAGGGGGATGACGCCGCCCCCCACTTTACCCGGACCGACGCCTTCCCCGGCTCTTACGCCGCCTGTGACCGGTTCATCCGGACGGCGGTGCTCAGCTGCCTCAACAGGGAGGGGAAGGACATCTCCGACGAGCAGATGCTCCCTCTGGGCAGCAATCTGATGAGCGCCGTCTTTGAGCCTCACAATCAGGGGGTGTACCACTATATCCGGCTGGATGAACAGGACGCGCCGGTTGGGCAGCATGAGAGCTATACTCAGTATCTGGTGATGTACGATCTGACTCAGAGGGCCCTCTATCTCCGGCCCTACGACACCACCGCCTGGACCAGAATCACGCTGGCCGGGTGCTCGGACACTGAGATCCAGCGCCATCCCGTGTGTCGGGAGGCCCTGGGCGGTGTGATCAGGAACAACTGACCGAAAGGGGGCCGCCGGCATGGCCGTCCAGCTCACAAGAGAACAACAGGCGGCAGTGGAGAACCGGGGCGGCGGACTTCTGGTGTCAGCCGCCGCGGGGTAGGGCAAGACACGGGTCCTGGTGGAGCGGCTGCTGAACCGGGTGGAGGCCGGGGCGGATATCGACCGTTTTCTGGTCATCACCTATACCAAGGCCGCTGCCGCCGAGCTGCGGGGCCGGGTGGTGGCCGAGCTGGCCGACCGGGCGGCGGCCCGGCCGGGGGACGCCTTCCTCCGGCGGCAGACCACTCTGGTCTATCAGGCCCAGATCTCCACTATCGACGCCTTCTGCGCCCAGTTCCTGCGGGAGGAGGGCTACCGGCTGGAGCTGGACCCGGATTTCCGCCTGAGTGATGAGAATGAGGCGCAGATGCTCATGGAGGATGTCCTGCAGGAGGTGCTGGAACAGCGGTATGAGACCATCGAGCCGGGGGGAGACTTTGCCTTTCTGGTGGACACCATGTCCGCCGGGCGGGACGATTCCCGGCTTATGCAGATCGTGCTGGACATCCGGGGCCGGATCCAGAGCCACCCGGATCCGGCGGCCTGGCTGGACCGGCAGGAGCGCTCCTTCGCGCTGGAGGGCGTGACCGACGCCGGGGCCACCCCCTGGGGCGCGCTGCTGCTGGAGGATGCCCGGCGGCAGGCCGATTACTGGGCGGAACGGATGGAGGAGCTGCTGGATCTGGCCGGCGGGGATGACAAGCTGCGGGAGTGCTACGCCCCCAGCCTGGAAGTCACGCGGCGGGAGCTCCTGGATCTGTCACGGGCCGCCGGGGAGGGCTGGGACGCCGCGGCCCTGTGTGCCGAGATCGATTTTCCCAGGCTGAAGACGGTGCGGAACTGCGGGGACCCCGCCGCGCAGGAGCGGATCAAGACCCTGCGGGATCACTGCAAGAAGCGGATGGGAAAGCTGGCGGAGCTGTTTTCCGACGACAGCGCCGGGCTTCTGGCCGACATGCGGGCGGTGTATCCCGCCATTCGGGGGCTCTTCGCCCTGGTGCGGGACTTCGAGGCGGCCTATACGGCGGAAAAAAACCGCCGGGGCGTGCTGGACTTTTCCGATCTGGAGCACATGACAGCCAGACTGCTGACCGGGGCGGATGGCAGGCCCACTGAGATCGCCCTCCGGTGGGGAGAGCGGTTCGACGAGGTGATGGTGGACGAGTATCAGGACACCAACGCCGTCCAGAACACCATTTTCGACGCCCTGACCCGGGGCGGGCGGAACCTCTTCATGGTGGGGGACGTGAAGCAGTCCATCTACCGGTTCCGGCTGGCGGACCCCACCATTTTCCTCTCCAAGTACCGCAGCTACCGGCCCTGGGATGAGGCGGCGGAGGGGGAGCCCAGGCGGGTGCTCCTCTCCCGGAATTTCCGCTCCCGGCCCCAGGTGCTGGAGGGCTGCAATGATTTCTTCCGCAGCGTGATGAGTGAGACCTTCGGCGAGATGGATTACACCAGTGCCGAGGCGCTGATTCCCGGCGGGACCTTCCACCCGGGGCGGGAGGAGGACTACCGGGTGGAACTGAACGCGCTGGACTGCTCGGCGGGGAGCGATGACGGCGGGGAGAAAGCGCCCCGGGATCTGTTGGAGGCCCGGTTCGCCGCCCGGCGGATCCGTAGAATGCTGGATGAGGGCTTCCCGGTCTCTGATGGAGAGGGGGGACTCCGACCGGTGCGGCCGGGAGACATCGTCATTCTGCTCCGGTCTCCGGGAACGGTGCTCCGCCACTACGCCGGGGCTCTGGGAGAGCTGGATGTGCCGTGGACGGCGGAGGGGGCGGAGGACTTTTTCGGCGCCGCCGAGATCCAGGTGGCCCTCTCCCTGCTGCGCATTGTGGACAATCCCCGGCAGGACGTGCCTCTCATCGCCGTGCTGCGGTCGGCGGTGTACGCCTTTTCCGCCGACCGTCTGGCGGAGATCCGGGCCGCCGCGCCCGGGGAGGACTTCTATACCGCCCTGAGGGCCGACGAAGGGGAGGACTCCCGGGCCTTTTTGAGCGAGCTGGACGCCCTGCGCCGGCAGGCGGAGGACGAGAGCTGCGATCAATTCCTCTGGCAGCTCTATGACCGGACCAATCTGCTGGGCATCTACGGGGCCATGGACGAAGGGGAAAAGCGGCGGGGCAATCTGCTGACCCTGGCCCGCCTGGCCCGGGAATTTGAGTCGTCGGGACACAAGGGGCTGTTCGGTTTCCTGCGCAGCCTGCAGCGGCTGGAGGAGTCGGGGCGGCTGACGCTGTCCGGCGCTGTGGGCAGCGAGGGCGGCGTGAGGATCATGAGTATTCACAAGTCCAAAGGACTGGAATTCCCGGTGGTGCTGCTCTGCGGCCTGGCCCGGCAGCTCAATCGGACAGACCTTCAGAGGCCGATCCTGTTCCATCCGGATCTGGGCGTGGGCCCCAAGCGGCTGGATCTGGATCGGATGGTGGAGTACCCCACTCTGGCCCGGATGGCAGTGGCCCGGCAGATGGACCGGGAACTGGCGGCGGAGGAGCTGCGGCTTCTCTACGTGGCCATGACCCGGGCCCAGGAGAAGCTCATCCTGACCTGCGCCCTCGCCGGGGGACGGGAGGAGCTGGAGAAGCTGCTGCCCTTCGCCGGGGCGCCGGTGGAGCCCCAGGCCCTGCTGGACTGCAGAAGTCCCGCCCAGTGGGTGCTGCTCTCCGTGCTGGCCCGGCCAGAGGCGGAAGCCCTCCGGGGGGGCGGATTCCCGCCTCCCGCGGCGGCGGGGTTTTCTTTCGGCCCGGAGTGGGACCTGCGGTGGGAGGATGCCGCCCCCTATCAGGAGGTTCCCCGGCGTCCGGCCCCGGCTGCCGGAGAGCGGGAGGCCGGCGGCCCGGACCCGGAGGAGCTGTCCGCCCGGTTCGCCTGGACCTATCCCCACGCCGGGGACGTGGACCTGCCCTCCAAGCTCACCGCCACTCAACTAAAGGGCCGGACGCTGGACGATGAGGCGGCGGAGGAGACGCCCCGGCCCGCCCGGCCGTTCCGGTTCGACCGCCCTCGCTTTGCCGCCGGGAAGCTGGGCCTGACTCCGGCCCAGAAGGGCACCGCCCTCCATCTGGTGATGCAGTACATCGACTTTGACCGCTGCGGCAGCAGGGAGGGGATTGCCGCCGAGATCGCCCGGCTGGTGGAGGAGGAGTTCCTCACCAAAGAGCAGGGGGAGGCGGTGGACCCGGCCAGGATCTGCGCCTTCTTTGCCTCTGATCTGGGGCGGGAGGTGCGGTCTGCCCCCACCCTCCGACGGGAGTTCAAGTTCTCCATCCTGGTCCCTGCCGGCCGGTATTATTCCCGGGCGGGGGCGGGAGAACAGGTGCTCCTTCAGGGCGTGGTGGACTGCTTTTTTGAGACGGAAGAGGGTCTGACGGTGGTGGACTTCAAGACGGATCGGGTGAGGGGAGAGGCCCTCCTGGCCCGGGCGGAGGAATACCGGCCCCAGATCACCGCTTATGCCCAGGCCCTGACGGAGATCACCGGCCGGCCGGCGGCGCGCCGGGTGCTGTGGTTCTTTTCCGAGGATCGGGCGGTGGAACTCTGAGTCCGGTTTTCACGGCCCTCTCTCCCGGGGGAGAGGGGGCCGGAATTTTATCCTTGACATACCTCGGATATCTATGTATACTATACATAGATATCCGAGGTATTTGCTGTTCGGTCCGAAGGGGACGAAAACCGGGGAAAGGCGGGAGACCATGAAAAAAAAGACCATTGACCACACCGAGCTGCTGGTGCTGTCTCTGCTGGCGGGAGAGGACATGTACGGCTATCAGATCATCACCGAGCTGGCCCGGCGCAGCGACCACACCTTTGATATGAAAGAGGGGACGCTCTACCCGGTGCTCCACGCCCTCTGGAAGGAGGGGACGGTGGAGTGCTATGAGGCGGAGGCCCCCACCGGGCGGAAGCGGAAGTATTATCACCTGACCAGACGCGGGCGGGAGGCCCTGAAGACCGAGACGGAGGAGTGGCAGCGCTATGCCCATGGGATGAACGCGGTACTCTCCTTTGTCCCGGCGATGGGGTAAGCGCCGTGGCGGATTTTTATGACCAGGTCCTCGCCCAGCTCCGCTACGCCACGGCGGAGGAGAAGGCGGCCATCCGCGCCGAACTGGAGGACCACGTGGAAGATCACACAGAGACCTTTCTGGATATGGGCTGCACCGAGGAGGAGGCCGGGCGGCGGGCGCTGGAGGCCATGGGGGATCCCGGTGAGATCGGAAAGGCGCTGAGCCGCCAGTACACCGCTTTCTGGCTGGTGATGAGGCGGATCGTCACGCTGCTGCTGGCCTTTTTGTGCGTGAGCATCCTCCTCTCCACGCCGTTTCACCGGCTCTACCTGCTGAGCGGAAATCTGACCGCCCGGCTGGCCCCGGAACGGTCCGGCTTTGCCTCCAAAAGAGAGCTGGAGGGAACTGCTCAGGCGCTGGATATCCGGGCGGAAGTCGGCTCCGATGTGGTGTACATCTACAAAGTCGTTCTGGACACGGACGCCTGTGAGGCGGCGGTCTATCTGTGCAACTACGATAAAAATCCCTTCGGCATTGCCTCCAGCCTGCTGCTGAACGATATCGAGATTGTCAGCCCGTCGGGGGAGGAGTCCCGCAGCGGAGGCGGAGGCGGGAACGCGGGCGCCTATTACTGGTGTGCCCGGGGAATTTCGGTGGAGCCCGGGGACAGCTGCCTGTATCTGAAGTATGACAGCTATGGGGAGCGGATCTCTCTGGAGATCCCGCTGGAATGGGGGGATGAGGCATGACCGGACCGAAAAAGCAGCGCTCCCCGAAGGCGCGGACGCTCCGCCGGGCGGCAGCCCTCCTTCTGCTGCTGGCGGTGTGCTGGGCCACGGGGCTCTATGGGCTGCTGCCCCGTCAGGGCATCTATTATTCGGAGGAGACGGCCAACATGGGACGGACCTCGGTGATCCTGGATATGGGGCGCATCCCCTTGAAAAAGACCGGTTACAGCCGGGCCTATCTGTGCGCCAACGACAACGGGATGCTGGTGGCCCTCACCCGGTTCTATCTGCTGTACGGCTGGATGGACTACGGCTTCAACGCCCTGGACTGCTCACGGGAGGAGCCGCTCCACGTGTCCACATACAGTATCTCCAAGCGGACGGAGGATGGATATGGCCAAATCTGGTATCTCTACGGTCGGGTGGATGCGGCAGAGGGTGAGTCGCTCCGGGCCAGCGTGGGCTATGAGGACAGCGGCGGTCAGTGGGTGAGTGCGGAGGAGCTGGAGCTGACCCGCGGGGAGGACTGGTTCGAGGCCGGCGGACGTACCTATTTCATCGCCCCGCTGCCGATGGGGACCAAAGAGGATGAATCGGTGTCCGCCCAGGTCCGGGTGGAGCTGCTGGACGGACAGGGCGATTCTCTCTGGGAGGGCCGCGTCATCGGGGGCGGCACCGGTCTGGGGTGAAAAAATCCAAAAAAGGCTTGCTTTTCACGGAATCACATGATATAATACCACCTGCGTTTATAAGGCGTGGAGGTTTGCTGCGCCGCTTCATCCGGAACGAGAAAGAGGTGAATCCAGCATGAAGGAAGGCATGCATCCCAAGTACTATCACACGACCATTACCTGCGCCTGCGGCAATGTGATCGAGACCGGCTCCACCAAGGAGAACATCCGTGTCGAAGTCTGTTCCAAGTGTCACCCCTTCTTCACCGGCAAGCAGAAGATGGTGGACTCCGGTGGCCGTGTCAGCCGCTTCAACAAGAAGTACGGCCTGGACAAGAAGTAAAACGGGATTTTTTGCAATTGGGAGGGCTCGTGCCGGTTTACGGTACGGGCCCTTTTGCATATCATGAAGACAGCGCGTCTCGATTTGAACGATGGAGGGAAAAGCCATGTTTCAGACTCTGGATCCCAAGGAATTAAACGTCAATTTCTTCTCCCTGCTCTCCGGCCGGTGGGGCCTGGTCACCGCGGCGGACGGGAAGGGATGCAATCCCATGACCGTCAGCTGGGGCGGTACCGGCATCCTCTGGAACAAGCCGGTCTGCACCGTTTATATCCGTCCCCAGCGCTACACCTTCGGCCTGATGGAGAAAAACAGCCACTACTCCCTGTCCTTCCTGCCGGAGGACCGCCATGATGCGGTGGTCCTGTGCGGCTCTAAAAGCGGCCGGGATCTGGATAAGGTGAAGGCCTGCGGCCTGACAGTGTGCGGTGATCAGAACGCCCCCTATT
>JAQXNP010000078.1 GCA_029098065.1 Clostridiales bacterium
TCCTATCATAAAATCAAATCACTTCTTTAGGAACGGGCAGGGAGGAGAAGAGACAATGAAAGAGCTGGAAACGTTGCAGACCTGGTTGGATGAGAGCCGCAGCACGGTGTTTTTCGGCGGCGCGGGAGTTTCGACCGAAAGCGGAATTCCCGATTTCCGCAGTGTAGACGGCCTCTATAACCAGAAGTATCAGTATCCCCCCGAGAGTATCATCAGCCACAGCTTTTTCAAGGCGAATCCGGAGGAGTTTTACCGTTTCTACCGGGACCGCATGCTCTATCTGGACGCGAAGCCCAACGCGGCCCACCGGAAACTTGCCGAGTTGGAGAAGGCCGGAAAGCTGGCGGCGGTGGTGACCCAGAATATCGATGGGCTCCATCAGGCGGCGGGGAGCAAAATGGTTCTGGAACTCCACGGAAGTGTCCACCGCAACTATTGCCTGAAGTGTCACAAGTTCTTTGACGTGGCCTATGTGAAAAATTCCGAAGGTATTCCCCGCTGTGATGCCTGTGGAGGGATCGTAAAGCCGGACGTGGTCCTCTATGAGGAGTCGCTGGACGGTCATACCATCAGCGAGGCGGTGCGGTATATCGAACAGGCCGATGTGCTGATCGTGGGGGGGACCTCTCTGGCGGTCTATCCGGCGGCGGGGCTCATCAACTATTACCGGGGCAAGCGGCTGGTTCTGATCAATAAGACGCCCACACCCTACGATCACTCCGCGGATCTGATGATCACCGGAAAGATCGGCGAGGTATTTTCACAGATTCGGGTGTAATTTCCCCGTACAGGAGAAAAGGCCGGTAAAACTCCGGGCGGACAAGGTTTATTCCCTGTCCGCCCGGAGTTCAATTTTCATCGATGCAGAAAAAGGTGAAATTGCCGCTGGCCAGGAGAGTGCCTTCGGAATTGGAGATGTCCACGGTCACATAGCAGGTGGTTTTACCGCGGCGGCGGACCGTTCCCACGGCTTGGATCACATCCCCCGGCATGCCGCTGCGCAGGAAATTCAGATTGCTGGCCAGAGTCACATACCGCCGCCCATTGCTTCTGGCCGCTGTACCGGCGGCGCAGTCGCCCATGGTGTAGAGGGCGCCGCCGTGAACCATTCCGTAAGGATTGAGACTCTCGTCCTGAACCGTCAGCTCCATTACGGCCCGGTCACGTTCCACGGACTTCAGAACGATATGATTATACTTCATAAATGCGTTGGCAGCACAGAGTTCCGCCAGATCTTCTTCCAGACTCATGCGATTGGAACATCCTTTCATTGAAAGAGAATAAAGGTGACCCCGTTGTTGTGCCGCTCCAGATCCCGGTCCCGGCGTAAATCGCCACAATGCCGGAACGCGGACAGGGTCTCGGGATCGAAGATCGAGAACCGCTCGCCGGGGATGAATCCGGCGATGTCCCCCCGCTTCTTCAAGCGCTCCAGATATTTCCGGACTTCCACCCGGATGCGGCCGCCGGCGCCGGAAGAACCGTAGCCGTGGATGATCTTGAGGACTGCGTCTCCAGTGATCCGGCTGTGATTGATCTCATAGGTGAGCCGGCGGACAGCAGCATCTGCCGCAGGCATCCCCAGCTCCAAGTTGACCTCCCGCAGTGACCCCATAACGGCACCTCAGTCTCAAAATATGGTATAGTATATCTTAATTCTTGCAGATTCGCAATATTGACAAGTGAAAGAAAATGAGGTATTCTATTTCACACACTTTCATGCAATGTAACAGAATTGAGACAGCCGCGCGGCGGAGCCGTGCGGAAGTGTTCCTTGGAGAGATGTCCGAGTGGTTTAAGGTGCAGCTCTCGAAAAGCTGTGTACTTCACAGTACCGTGGGTTCGAATCCCACTCTCTCCGCCAGTTCGCCGCAAGCGCCGGAACGCTTGCGGCGCGTTTTTTATGCTCCGCGTCAAAAACGCACTCTGGGCTTATTTGCACTTCGCTTCCGAACCGGCCCGGAGGGCTCTTGCGGCGCTTTGCGGGATCTGAAAAGCTTCATCACTCTCCGCTATCAGCAGGAGGAAAACCGCACAGGGCTGGCAAAACACACTGTTTTGCCAGCCCTGTGTTTTGAGAATATGGATTACGGTTTGAGTGACTGCTCCTGTCCGGACAACGGAGCATTGAGGGAAAACAGCGGCTGTGAGCCGGGATAAACTCTCCCCGAACGGCATGCCCGTAGACATTGCCTGTATCGGGGCGGGTTCCGGAAGCCTTGGATGGCGGTTATTCCAATGCGGCCAGGGAGGACTCGTAGATGGACCGGTCCCGGGCGCTGAAGCAGACCATGGTGACCTCCTTGACGTTCCGGCATTCCTTCAGGGTGTCACGAATGGCCGTCAGGGCGATGACTGCGGCCTGCGCGATGGGGAAATGATACACGCCGGTACTGATGGACGGAAAGGCCACGCTCACGCACCCGTGGGAATCGGCCAGGAGGAGCGAATTCCGGTAGCAGCGGGCCAGAAGGTCCGCTTCCCCGTGTCCGCCGCCGTGCCAAACCGGACCAGGGGTATGGATCACGTATTTGGCGGGGAGGCGGTAGCCTTTGGTGATCCGGGCCTCTCCGGTGGGACAGCCGCCCAAAGTGCGGCATTCAGCCAGCAGCTGCGGACCTGCCGCCCGGTGGATGGCCCCATCAACACCGCCGCCGCCCAGGAGACTGGTGTTGGCGGCGTTGACAATGGCATCCGCCGGGAAGACGGTGATATCGCCCTGGGTGATGGAGATGGACATGGAAGATCCTCCTTTATGAGAATGTCACATGGGATTCAATGGGGGTGATGCACACATAACTGCTCCCCGCCCCCAGGGTGACAGGGGCGCCGCTGCCGGTGGTGTAGCGGAGCTGGCCATCGGGGAACGTCTTGTCCCAGCGGATTGGGATATATGTTCCGCCGCAGGCGAACCAGCCCTCTCCGCCGGACAGATCCACCGTAATGCGGCCGTAGCTGTCCCCCGGGATCGAGGCGCATTTGGCCTTTAGAATGAGCAGGTTGGTAATCCCCACCTGTTCGCCGGTGTTGCCGTCCACATAGGGTTTGCCGTACTGGGAAACCATATAGAGGCCGCTGTCCGGGTCATACTCAAAAACGCCGGTTTTGTAAGAGGAAAAGGGGACGGTCACCGTACCGGCGCTTTCTTCGCCCGTGGGGGTGCCGTCGGCGGAAAAGTCCATCTCGTAAGTATATCCATCCTGGTGGGTCTGCCGGAAAGAGTACCCGGGGAAGAGGGAGGTGATGGTCTCTCCTGAGGTGATCACGCTGTGCTCGTAGCCCAGATTTTTCCGCCGCCACGAATCCCGCCAGAAAAGGGACCCCCCATAGGGGCCGTTGACGCAGTCCAGGGCGGTAACGTTCCACTCCTTGATTTTGGCATAGGCGTCGGGACTGCCTCCGGCGTGGAGATAGACGGCGTCGTGGCCCAGGGCCAGCTCCAGATAATAAGGACGGGAGGAGCGCACCGAGCCGATCTGGCCCACTCCCACCACACTTTGATACACCCCCAGCATCCGGGTGATGCCGCCCTCCGCCAGCACCTCATAGATGATATCGGCCTGGGAGACGCCCAATTGAGGGAGCGCCTGCTTCAAGTTGTTGAGCATGACAGCCACCGGCCGGTCGCCGGGGTCCCCGTGATCCATGGGAAGCCCGGTGAGGGGATTGATGGGCCGGGTATCCTCAGGGGTGGGTTCCGGTGTGGGCTGACTGCTCTCCTCAGCCATGGGCGTGGGAGAGGGTGAGGCGCTGACTTCCGCCTCGGGGGCGGAGGAGCAGGCGGCCAGAAGCAGAGCGAGACCGAGGCACAGGGCCGGTGTTTTGGGGAGCATGGATATCCCTCCTTATTGTCAATTCCTGATACCATCATACCCGGCCTGAATACGGCTGTCAAGAAGGGCGTTTTTCTTGCCTTTTGATATGCTTCAGGCTATAATGATATCATACAGGCTTTCTAATCTATCAAAAGGAATGGTTTCTATGGCCCGGATCGGCTTTATCCGCGACAAACTGGATATCAAAATGCTGGAACTGTACCTGATGGCCCGTGTGGCGGGTCCCATTGATTTTGACACCCTTGTCGATTTGGCGATGCGCCACGAGGGAGTTGACTATTTTGAATTGGCCGAGGCCACCGCGGAACTGGTGGAAAGCGGCCATCTGGCACTGGCGGATGAACGTTACTCCATCACAGAAAAGGGGCGGGTCAACTCGGCGGCCTGCGAGAGCAGTCTGCCCTATTCCGTGCGCCGCCGCTGCAATCGGGATCTGGCCCCCGTCAATGCCGCGCTCCGCCGGAATGCCCAGGTGCGGGGGGAGAAGCGCCGCAACGCGGATGGCTCGGTAGTGGCCCGGATGGCTCTGGATGACAACGGAGGCAACCTGCTGACCATTGATCTGCTGTGCCCCTCGGAGGCCCAGGCCGACCGTCTCATCAGCCGGTTCAAGTCCCAGCCTGAGCAGGTGTATAACGAAGTTCTGGAGGCCCTGCTGGCCTCCGGCGAGTCGGAGGAACGATCTGATGAGTGAACCTGTCCTGTTCGGCCTCCCCATCAGTCTGGCCTTTCTTTACTTTATTTTCTATTCCTTTCTGGGCTGGGGCATGGAGACCATTTACTGTTCGGTGATGGAACGCCACTTCGTACCCAGGGGATTCCTCTATGGCCCCCTGTGCCCCATCTACGGGGGAGGGGTGCTGATGATGATCTGCTGGTTTCAGCCGCTGATGGGGAACCCGGTCCTTTTTTACCTGGTGGCGACGGTGTGCATGTCCGCCTGGGAATATTTTGTGGGCTGGTTTCTGGAGACCACAACGCATATGAAGTACTGGGATTACAGCATGTACAAGTTCAACCTGAAGGGCCGTATCTGCCTGTGGGTGTGCCTTATGTGGGGGGCACTGTCCTTCCTGGTCCTCTATTTTATTCATCCGCCGGTGGCGGAGCTGCTGGATCGCATCCCCCTGATCCAGCGGTATGTTCTGGACGGATTTCTTTTGGGGGCGCTGACCTTTGACTCCATTGCCACGATCTATCAGCTTGCCCGCACCTCTCAGCTGATGGGCAAGCTGCAGCAGGCGGGCGATGAACTGCGGCTGCAGCTCCATTTGGGCCGGGTGGAATTCTCCGACCGGCTGGAGGAGGCCCGGGACCGCCTGGATGACCTCATCCCCGATGAGCTGGATGAGAAGGGACAGGCGCTGAAGGCCCGCTATGATGAGCTGGCTGCCCGTACTGAGCTGCTCAGCCGCCGGTTCCGGGGCACATACAGCCACATGGCTGCCGCTTCCCGCAACGCAGAAGCCTTTGAGAGCGTCAAGCGCCGGGGGGAAGAACTGAAGGAGAAGCTGGAAGCGGCCCGCCGTTTCCGGGAGGAGGAAAAGTAAACGGATCCATCAGAAGGCTGTGGGAATGTGTTCCCGCAGCCTTCTTTTTTCGGTCAAAAGCGCGGAGTGGGCTGGAAATTGGATTATGTATACTAAACTCTGCGGGATGAAACTGAAAAAAATAGATTTCCGTCCGGTGGAAAAAACGGTGGAAAAAGTGGAAAACAATTGGCGCAGATAGAGGAAGAGGCGTGTGGAAAAAGAGGTGGAAAATGTGGATAACTCTTTGTTGACAAAATTATTGTTAAATTTATGTAAATTATAAAGAACGGAATATGAGAGTCAATATCTTTCAGGTAAAGTCCAAAACAGTCTTTTTTTGCCCCCTTTTTACGCTTTCAAATAAAAGGTAAAAAAGGGTTATACAATTTGTATTGGCGAGTAGAAAGGACCGCTTTGGCGCATACTCAGGGGAGAAAGAGGAGGGATTGGCCATGGAGGAAACAGGGGACCGGCAGGAAGAGCGGCGGGATATTGAAGAATTGGGGTCAGCGGTGATCCATACTCGCCGGGGGACGATTCACACCCTGACGATTATCGGACAGATCGAAGGACATCAGGTGCTGCCGCCTACGGCCAAGACCACCAAGTATGAACATGTGCTCCCCATGCTGGCCCTGGTGGAGGAGAGCGATGATGTGGATGGGCTTCTGGTTTTGCTGAATACCGCGGGGGGAGACATCGAGGCGGGGCTGGGGATCGCGGAGATGATCGCCGGGATGAAAAAGCCTACCGTCTCTCTGGTGCTAGGGGGCGGGCATTCCATCGGGGTGCCTCTGGCGGTGGCGGCCCGCACCTCCTTTATTGCCCCTACGGCGGCCATGACCATTCACCCGGTGCGCATGTCGGGGACTATCATCGGAGTGAGCCAGATGTTTGCCTATTTTCAGCGGACCCAGGAGCGCATTCTGGAGTTCATTACCGGTCACAGCCGAATGAGGCGGGAGGACTTTGTCCGTCTGATGCTGGAAACCGGAGAACTCACCGGGGATATCGGCAGTGTCCTCTATGGGAAAGAGGCGGTGGAGGCCGGACTCATTGACCGGGTCGGGGGACTGTCTGACGCGCTGGACTGCCTCCATGAGCAGATCGAGGCACGGCGGATGGAAACGGAGGGGCGGGAGTGAACCCGTCCCTCGAATCTTCCTGAAAACGGGATGGAAATACCCCGGGCATTGTGCTAATATAATAGAGACATACCACACTGTTGGAGGGATTGCATTTGAACTACATAACCGCCGTTCTCATGGGCGTTCTGCAGGGAATCACCGAGTTCCTGCCGATCTCCAGTTCGGGACATCTGGCTTTGTTCCAATACTTTTTTGGGATGGAGGACATTGAGTCCCAGCAGATGTTCTTTACTGTCATGCTCCACTTCGGAACACTGATCTCTATCTTTATTTATTACTGGCATGATATTGTGGATATGATCCGGGAATTTTTCCTGGGGGCAGCCTCGCTGTTTTCCCACAGGGGAGAGCGGGAGAAGTCCGCTCCGCCTCCCGCCCGGCGGCTGGTGCTCCTCATTATCGTGGCCACCCTGCCCCTCTTTGTGGTCCTGCCGGTGAAGGACGCCATCGAGTCTGCAACCAAAAACGTTACCTTTGTGTCCGTTGCCCTCATTGCCACCGGCTTTCTGCTCTTTTTCTCCGACCGGATGGCCAGGGGGCGCAAAACTGCCCGCACCGCCACCGTCGCGGACGCCGTGCTGGTGGGCTGCGCCCAGGCGGTGGGGACTCTGCCGGGTATCTCGCGCTCCGGCATCACCATCTCCGCCGGCCTCCTGCGGGGCTATGACCGGGAGTTCGCCGTCCGTTTTTCTTTCCTGATGAGCCTTCCCGCCGTTCTGGGCGCCACCCTGCTGGAGCTGAAGGACGCCCTGGAGCTGAGCCTGGATCCGGCTGTTTTGCCCTACTGCGCCATCGGGGTGATCGTGTCTGCCGTAGTGGGCTGGTTTGCCATCCGACTGGTCAATCTGCTGGCCAGGAAGGGTAAATTCGGAGCCTTTGCCTATTACTGCTGGGCGGTTGGCCTGGCTTCCCTGGCGGCGGGCTTCATCGTGAGATGAGGCGGTTCCGGCCGACCCATCCCGGAAAGAGGACCGTTCCGTTCCACAGAGGAGACGGAACGGTCTTTTTGCGCCTCCGGCCTTGAAATTCAGTCAAGCTTGCGGTATGATTTATATTGAAATGTTATCGATATTTTCCCGCGTCAGCGGCGTCGGCGGAAGGATGATCTCATGGCCACGACACAGAAGAAAAACAGTTCCACCCGGAAGTCCTCTGGCTCCGGGGGCAGGTCCGCTTCCCGGACTGCCCCGTCCAGAAAAAGCGCTCCCGAGCCACAGGCCCGGCCCATCCGGCGGGAAGTGGGAGCTCTGGTGTGTCTCCTGCTGGCCATCTTTTCCGCTTTGGGCTACTTTAAAGTGGAGGGGCTCTTCATCGACTTCCTCTGTGGCACCGCGAAGGGACTCATCGGCTGGGGCTACTGGCTGCTGCCCCCGGCTCTTCTGGCAGCCGGCGCGATTCTGGCGTTTCACCGGGGCCGTCCGGTACGGCTGAGAGTATGGTGCACCCTTCTGATCCCCATCGCGGCGGGAGGCGTTTTCCACATGCTGATGGCGAAGGGGAGCTATTCCTGGGACGGAACGCTGATCCGCACCCTGTGGGAGGGCGGGAAGGTCCTCGCCTGCGGCGGCGTGATCTCCGGCGTTCTGGCACAGGGGCTGATCGCCGTGTTCAGTAAGATCGGCGCGGGGATCATTTTTGCGCTGGTCCTTCTGTTCCTGATACTTACCGCCTGCAACAAGACGGTGATGGATGTGGCCGATTGGATACGGGACCGCCCCAGGCCTGATTATGAGGAGGAACCGGAACCTCAGGCGAGGCCTGTCCGGCAGGCGCCGCCCGACCGGCAGCCGTCCGCCCGGCGGGAGCGCCGCCGGCCCAACATCGATATCCCGGTGGATGACGGGCCCGTTCCCCGGGCAGCGGAGCCCGCTGAGGAGCCGAAGAAGAAGGGCTTTTTTGACCGCCGCTCCAAGGTGCCGGCCCCTGATCAGGTCCTGACCGGTACGGCGGGCCAGTCCGCCCGGCCGGAGTCTGACGGGCCTGCGGAGGAAGGGGCGGCAGAGCCTTCCGTACTTCCCCCGGAGCCCTTCCCGATGCCCAAGGAAGAGATTCTGGAGCGGGCATCCGAGCGGGAGGAACCCGCGGCACCCATGCCGGAGATCGTCCGGGAGCCCGCGGTGCCCAAGCTGAAGAAAGGCGACGCCGCGGAGGCGGCGGCTCAGGTGGATCAGGAGGTGGCAGAGAATCTGTCTCAGCCGGCCCCCGCTTACCAGTATCCTCCGGTCT
>JAQXNP010000079.1 GCA_029098065.1 Clostridiales bacterium
GCCCCGTGTTCTTCGGATTCTTCAGGCCGCCGGTTACGATGGCCCAAAATCCGGGGAGGGCATTTCCGGGGTTGGACAAAAGCAGGATCACAAGGCCCACCAGCATACCGATGATAATGGCCATCACAGAGGCCAGCGCGCTGCGGAACCCCTGCCGGTCCAGAAGGTTGCCTCTGGTTTTCACAACGCCTCCCCCTCCTTCCGGCGGGCTGAGCGCATGTTGGAATCGTGCCGTTTCATGTTCAGTCCACCGCCTTTCTCTTGGAACCGGCCATATAGAGGCCCAGCTCCTGTACCGTGACTTCCTTGGGATCCAGCTCTGCCACGATTTCTCCTTCGTAGATCACCAGAATCCGATCGGCCAGATTCATCACTTCATCCAGCTCCAGGGAGATGAGAAGGATCCCCTTGCCGTTGTCGCGCTCCGCCACCAGCTTCCGGTGGATGTACTCAATGGCGCCCACGTCCAGACCCCGGGTGGGCTGAACCGCGATGAGCAGATCCGGATCCCGGTCGATCTCCCGGGCCACGATGGCCTTCTGCTGGTTGCCGCCCGACATGGACCGGGCAATGGTGATCCCCCCCTGCCCGGAACGGATATCATACTTCTCGATCAGCTTGTCTGCATACTGGAAGATCTTATCATATTTCAGGAAGCCGTGGGCACAGTATTCCGGCTCAAAGTAACTCTGGAGCACCAGATTATAGGCCAGAGGATAATCCAGAACCAGTCCGTGTTTGTGCCGATCCTCGGGAATGTGTCCCAGGCCGTGGGTATTCTTGTACCGGATTGAGGAGTGCGTGACATCTTCCCCTTTGAGCTTTACCGTACCGGAATCCAGCTTGATCAGCCCGGTGATCGCCTGTACCAGCTCGGTCTGGCCATTGCCGTCGATACCGGCGATACAGACGATTTCCCCCCGCCGTACCTGGAGGGAAACGTTGTTGACCACCTTCTTGCCGTGCTCTTTGCTGACCACGGTGAGACCCTCTGTCTCAAAGACCACATCGGCGGGGTGGGCAGGCCCTTTTTCTACCTTCAGGTCCACCTTACGGCCCACCATCATTTCGCTCATTTCTTCCTTGGTCACATCAGCGACATTGATCGTGCCGATATACTTGCCTTTGCGCAGAACCGTGCAGCGGTCAGCCACCGCTTTGATCTCATTGAGCTTGTGGGTGATGAAGAGGATACTCTTGCCCTCGGCGGCGAGGTCCTTCATGATCTTCATCAGCTCTTCGATTTCCTGCGGCGTCAGCACCGCGGTGGGTTCGTCAAAAATCAGGATCTCATTGTCCCGATAGAGCATTTTCAGGATCTCCACCCGCTGCTGCATGCCCACTGTAATGTTTTCGATCAACGCGTCCGGATCCACCCGAAGCCCGTACTGCTCGGAAAGCGCAACGACCTTCTTCCGGGCCTCATCCATCTTGAGAAAGCCGTGCCGGGTGGTCTCCATTCCAAGGACGATGTTCTGCAAAACAGTGAAATTATGCACCAGTTTGAAATGCTGATGGACCATGCCGATCCCCAGCGCATTGGCGTCATTGGGGTCCCGGATCTGAACGACCTCGCCGTTTTTCTTGATGACTCCCTTTTCCGGCTGATAGAGGCCGAACAGAACGCTCATCAAGGTGGATTTTCCCGCTCCGTTTTCGCCGAGCAGAGCATGGATCTCGCCCTTCCTCAGCTGCAGGGTAATATCATCGTTGGCAATAATGCCGGGAAACTCCTTGGTGATATTGCACATTTCGATGATGTACTCACTCATCCAGCGTCACTTCCCTTCTCCCGGTTTTGACATTCAGGAAATCGTTATTTTGCTGATTTATTATAACGCCTCAACCGCTTCTTTGCAAGAAAAACGCTTGAAAACGTCTGTCAGGACAAGATCTGTCCCGAAAAAGCCGCAAACGCGGCGGCTTTCTTCCGCCGGAGCACTTTCCCCGCTCTTCGTCTCTATTTCCCCAACTGTCCGTTCTTTTTCCAGGCAGCCAACACCGCGTCAATGGCCGCCCCGCGGAGGCCGTGGCGTTCCAGCTCCGCTACGCCCTCGATCGTGGAGCCACCGGGGGAACACACATCGTCTTTCAGCTTTCCCGGATGCTCTCCGCTCTCCAGAACCATGGCCGCCGCCCCCAGCGTCATCTGGGCGGCATAGGTCAGGGCGGCCCTCCGGGGCAGTCCCGCCGCCACACCGCCATCGGCCAGGGCTTCAATATACGGATAGATAAACGCCGGGCCGCAACCCGCCACGGCGCTGAACGCGTCGAAAAGCGGCTCATCCAACCGCTCCACCCGGCCGGTGGCCGACAGAATTCGCTCAACTTCCGCAAAGTGCTCTTCCCTGGCCGTTTTTCCCCCGGCCAGAGCAGTCATCCCTTTCCCGATGGCACAGGGAGTGTTGGGCATGATCCGCAGTACGGGAACATCCTCCCCCACCCAGGTCTGGATATCTCCAATTTCAACGCCTGCCGCCACGGATACCACGATCTTGCCCGGCATCAGGTCCCGGATCTCTTCCGCCACCCCCCGGATCAGCTTGGGTTTGACGCACAGAAACACCGTCCGGGCCGCCCGGGCCGCCTCCCGGTTGTCCGCCGCCGCCCGACAGCCTGTTTCGCACGCCAGTTTTTCAGCCTTTTCCGGCGTGCGGTTCGAGATTACGACCTCCCCCGCGCCCATTGCTCTGCAGGCAGCCCGCACCAGGGCAGATCCCATGTTTCCCGTTCCGATAAAAGCCGCTCTTACCATAAAAATTCCCCCTCCCAGTGACAGGACAATCCTGTATTGAAAATATCATACCATTTTTCTCCTCCTTCGTCTACTGTCACAGCGCCGGAAACGAACTCATAGGCTGAGAAAAGGAGGTCTGTATGATGGAATTTTTACCTGAAGCCCTGGGCCGCCCTCTGGCCCGCGCCTTTCTCCGAGGGGACGAAGGCCACCCCGATCTGGCCGGTGAGGTGCTGTTCTATCCCTATGGCCACGGCACTCTCCTGGTGGCCCGGGCCGTGGGGCTGCCGGCCGGCCATTTTCTGGGGTTCCATATCCACGAGACGGGAGATTGCTCCGCCGCCGGCGGGGACACTCCCTTTCTGAAGGCGGGAGGGCACTTCAATCCCACCGGACAGCAGCACCCCCAACACAGCGGGGATCTGCCCACTCTGCTCTCTTCCGCCGCAGGTACCGCCCTACTGGCGGTATACACCGACCGTTTCTCCCCCGCCGAGGTAATGGGCCGGTCGGTCATCATTCACGGCATGGCCGATGATTTCCGATCCCAGCCCGCCGGGGACAGCGGCATGCGCATCGCCTGCGGGGTGATCCAACGGCCCTGAGTCCGAAAACGGCCGGGCATTCCTTACGTAATATCCGCGTGACGGTTCAGGATGCGAAGCGGATTTTATTCTTGCTGAACCCGCCGGACAGAAGTATAATGATTTTATCTGAATAGATGTCTCAGACGGTCTCCTCAAAAGGCGGGTGCGGCCCAGCAGGCCCTGCCCGCCGACAGACCCGGAGCTGTGCCGGCGGCCCTCCGCCGCGGAACCGCGGCTCCGGGTCTGTCCCATCCAGATGCGCTCCGGCCGCAGGTCAAAATACAGAAACCTTTCAGGCAGGTTTCAGCTTTATGCTGTATGATAAGGCCGTTCGATCGGAAAGGTGGGAAATGTACAATGCGGATCCTGATTGTGGAAGATTAAAAATATCTGGCGGAAGCTCTGGGCCAGATCATGGCCGATCAGCATTACCAGGCGGATGTTGTCTACGACGGAGCGGATGGGCTGGACTACGCCCTCACCGGTCAGTATGATGCCATCGTTCTGGATGTCATGCTGCCCAAGCTGGACGGGTTTGAAGTGGCGAAGCAGCTCCGGGCGGCTCATATATCCACTCCGATTCTCATGCTGACAGCCAGAGACGAGGTCACCGACAAAATCACCGGCCTGGACTGCGGAGCGGACGACTACATGACCAAGCCCTTCGACTCCGGAGAACTGCTGGCCCGGGTGCGGGCTCTCACCCGGCGTCAGGGAGAGGTTGTCGGCAATACTATCACCGTAGGGGATCTGACCCTCCAGATGGACGTGCGCTGCCTGACCTGCGGGGACAATTCGGTGCGTCTCGGCTTCAAGGAATTTGAAATGATGCGGCTCCTTATGAGCGGCTGCCATGCCGTGATCCCCAAGGACGATATCATTTCCAAAGTCTGGGGGTTGGACTCCAACGCGGAGGACAACAATGTGGAAGTCTATATCTCCTTCCTGCGGAAAAAGCTGGCTTTTCTCCATTCCAGCGTCGTCATCCGCACTGTACGCAAGGTAGGCTATTTTCTGGAGGTGCCAAAAACATGATTCAAAAACTGCGGCGCAAGTTTATCCTCACCAACATGGCCCTGGTGAGCCTGGTGCTGCTGGCCGTGTTCTCCGTACAGACCTTCTCCTCCTTTCAGCGCGCCAGAGAACAGGTTTACCATGCTCAGCTGACAGCGCTAAACGGGATCACCCGTTCCTCCAAACCGGACTTTGTCTTTGGAAAGCCCCCATCCGACGGGCGGAGCCAGGGATTTCCCAGTATCCCTTCTTTCGCGGTGGAAATTGATGACGAACATCACATTATTGCCCTTCAGACCGTTCCGGGTGTCAGCGTCACCCAGGAAACCGCCCAGTCCATGGTAGATCAGGCCCTCTCCCAGCCCAGCGGCCATGGAAACCTGCCGGGGCAAAACCTCAGCTATCTCTTCCGCCTGGAGAATGACCGGATGTTTCTGGTCTTTGCTGACAATTCCTCGATCGGCACTGCCGTCCGCAATCAGGTGGTCACCTCTCTGCTGATCTGCGCCGCGGCACTGCTGGCATTTTACCTGATTTCCCGGTTCCTGGCCAAGCTGTCTCTCCGTCCGGTGGAACAGGCCTGGAACCAGCAGCGGCAGTTCGTGGCTGACGCCTCTCACGAACTCAAAACGCCCGTCACCGTTATTCTGGCCAATACCGGTATCGTTCTCTCCCATCCTCAGGACACTGTGGAGCAGCAGTCCAAATGGATCACCTATATTCAGGACGAAGCCAGACAAATGAAATCTCTGGTGGATGACCTGCTCTTCCTCGCCAAAAGCGACGTATCCAGAACCGCCCCCATCTCCAACCCGGTGTGTTTCTCCGATCTGGTAACAGGCTCTATTCTCCCCTTCGAGTCGGTTGCCTTTGAAAATGGGGTAACACTAACCGAGCAGATATCCCCGGGCCTCACTCTGTCGGGTGACGAGGAACAGCTGCGGCGGCTGGTGGTCATTCTGCTGGACAACGCCGTCAAGTATGCCGGAGAAAAGGGTCTGGTGACGGTAAAGCTGGAGGAGATTCAGGGCAAAGTGTGCCTGTCTGTCCACAACACCGGCCCGGCCATTCCAGAGGAACACCTCCCCCACCTGTTTGAACGTTTCTACCGTTCAGACGCCTCCCGAAACCGGGACCACGGCGGCTACGGTCTGGGGCTGGCTATCGCCAAAAGCATCGTGGATGCCCACGGCGGGAAAATCGCGGTGACCAGCACTCCTGCCGACGGCACTGCTTTTACGGTAACATTCCCCAAGAAATAACTTGACAAACAGAGTGCAGCCCGCTATAATATCATAGTGCTCATTAGTTTGGCACAAATGCGGATGTGCTGGAATTGGTAGACTGGCCAGCTTGAGGTGCTGGTGTCCAATTGGACGTGCGGGTTCAAGTCCCGCCATCCGCACCAGATCCCGAATCC